>NZ_JBEPPM010000003.1:0-275425 GCF_040547315.1 Arthrobacter sp. UYP6 | reverse complement strand
GTGGATAGAGGACCGCTATAACCAGCGCCGCCGCCACTCTTCAATCGCTAATGTCAGCCCCGTGGACTTTGAGCTGGAATACTCATCACAGGGCGCAGGGATCGACCTCGCCGCTTAGCCCCTGTCCACCATCCGGGGTCAAGGCCACCCCGGGTTTTCAGGCGACCACCACCAATCCGCGCCGCGTGAAGCATATGACCCTCGGCCGGTGTACCAACTCGAAGGGTAAATGGCAGCTCGTCCTTTCCGAACATGAGGCCTAAACCCACGCCGCCTGGGGAGCCCGCTAGTGGCCGGCCTTGGCCTCCGCATCCTCGAGACCATCGCCATGGCCATCCGAACTACTAACGTCGACGGCCCCACATGAAGGAGTCCACATCATGTCCAACCCCAAGCCTCTTGTCCTGGTGGGTGTAGATATCGGGGATACTGCTGCCGCGGTGGTCGAGGAAGCGGCAGCGTTCGCCGAGCGGTTCGGGGCGGATTTGGTTTGCGCCAATGTAGACGACTCCAGCGAGAGGGTCGAGGAACGGCCCGACGGCTCGGTGGTGTCGGCACCCATCAACCCGGACTTGCCCTTCGAAAAGACCGAGGTTTTTGATCCGGAGCTGCGTGCAGAGATCGCGGGAATCTTGGACCCTCGGCCCGTGAAATGGTCCGTCCGCGCGCTGGCGGGTGGTCCGGGGCAGGAGCTTGCTCGGCTGGCCGACGAGCTGGACGCGGCCATGATCGTGGTCGGCACGCGCGAATCCGGTGTCCGGGGTGAAGTTGAAAAGTTTCTCAACGGCTCCGTTGCGGTGCATCTCGCCCACCACCAACACCGTCCGGTTGTAATGGTCCCGTTACACCCTGTCATCGACGATTCCGACCTACCTTGGAAAAGGGAGAAATAAGTCAGAGTTCCGCGCAGTCAATCACGGAAGCTCGGCGCCCCGAGTCGCTCAGGAGTTGCCCGTAGGTCAAGGGAGCACAACCTGCGCACAAGCCGGTCCCTCACGATGGGGGCGTCTCATCTGCAACGCCGTCGGAGCGAAGATTGGAATGCCCGCGTCTCGACCAACGGACCAGACCTCACCACTCAACGGGAAGGTTTGGCGGCCCTCGGAGTTGAAGCCCGAAACATCTATGTCGAGTTCGGCCTGCGGGCAATTCATCAGGAAGCGCCGTCGTCGTCACATCCGTGCGGCTGGACGTTCAGGGGCGAGTAGCAGTTCATTCGCGTCTCGGTACAGGCCTGGTCGTGATGAGAGCTCGGTGTGCGTTCCGGCGTCGATAACGCGTCCGTGCTCAATGACGTACACCCGGTCGGCGTCGCGCAAAGTGGATAGCCGGTGGGCGATGACCAGGACGGTGCGTCCGGCGGTGAGGCGGGCCAGACCGGCCATGACATAGGATTCGCTGACGGCGTCCAATCCGCTGGTGGGTTCATCGAGCACCACAATGGGGGTGTCGGCGGCCAGGGCCCGGGCGATGGCGATGCGTTGGCGTTGCCCTCCGGACAGGGACGAGCCGTGCTCGGCAATCCGTGTGTCGTACCCCTGGGGCAGGCGATCGACGAACTCGTCGACGTAAGCGGCCTGCGCAGCGGCCAGCAGGTTTTCACGGCTGGCTCCGGGGGCCCCATATGCAATGTTGTCCAGGATCGAACCGGAGATCATGAGCGGGTCCTGCAGGACGACGGCGATTTGGCTGCGTACCGAGTGCAGGGTCAGCTTGCGTACGTCCTGTCCGTCGAGGAGCACCTGTCCGGCGGTGACGTCGTAAAGCCGTGGGACGAGGCTGACGATCGTGGACTTTCCGGCGCCGGTGGGGCCGGCAAGTGCCACCACCTGGCCCGGTCCGGCGGACAGGGATATCTCGTGCAGGACCGGATGGTCTGGTTCGTATCCGAAAGACACACCACGCAGTTCAATGTCACCGCGCAACGGTGGGGCTTGCACTGCGTCGCCGTGTTCGGGTACGACCACGGTGGAGCGCAGCACCTCCTCGACACGTTCGGCGCCGGCCTGGGCTTTGCCGATCGTGGAGGACAGCCGGGCCAGAGCTTTCATCGGCCCGTATACCTGCGCAAGGTAGGCCAGTAACACCAATAGCACTCCCAGGCTCAGTTGGCCGCGCAGGACCATGGTGGCTCCGGCGAACAATACGGCTGCACGTCCAACCTGGGAGATCAGCTCGATGGCGGCCGGTAGCCGGGAGAGGAGATCGACTTGGCGCAGTCCGGCTTCCAGCCGGGCTTGTGAGTGGGTGCGGAACCGGTCCAGGCTGCGGCGTTCGGCGGCGAAGGACTGCACCAGTCGGATGGTGGACAGGGTTTCTGTAACGTGGCTGGAGACCTGGCCCTCGTGGATACGGGCTTCACGGGAGGCTTGCTTGATGGCACCGCGGTAGTGCCGTACGACGGCGTACAGTGCCGGTACGACGCACAATAGCAGGACGGCGAAGACGGGTTCGATGAGCACCGCGATCAGGACGATTCCGACCAGCAGTGCCAGGTTGGGCAGTAGTGTGGCGAACACCGCTACCAGCAGCACCTGGATGGCGTTGACGTCACCGGTGAGGCGGGTCGCGAGGTCGCCGACCCGCTGCCGGTCATGGAAGGTCAGGGACAGGCGCTGGAGGTGGGTAAAGATGTCCATGCGCAAGTCGATGGTGAGGCGCTCGCCGACCGCCAGCAGCATGCGGGAGGACAGGTAGCCGACCAGCGCAGCCAGGGCGGCCAATACCACCAGGGCCGCTGCGCAGGTCGCCAGGACCGCGCTCGGGGAGTCGGCCAGCGGCCCAAGGAGGTTTCCGAGCGGGCCATCCGGCGCGCGTTGGTTCAGCACGTCATCGACGATGACTTTCAGTGGCCACGGCAGCGCCAGTTCCAGTGCCGCAACGACCAACACCAGCACGCCGCCAAGCAGCAGCCGGGCCCGGTAGGGGCGAAGGAGGGGACCGAAGCAGCGCAGGATCTCAAACACGGCTGGATTCCCGGTGGGGTTCTGAACGGTTCGGGCCGCGGGCCTCAACTGCCGGCGGCACGGTTTCGCGTCCGCCCGCACAGGCTTCGGGCAAGGCTGAATTCGGTGGGGGTGCGGGGTGCAGAAGGCTCTGCGCGGCCCTGATCAGCCTCGGCCCGGTTTGCTCGTTGACGGGGCCGGTTCCCACTACCAGGTGAAGGTGCCGCCCGCACCCGTCCGTGGCGCCGACCAGGGAGTGGCCGCTATCCGGGCTGATGCCGACCAGCTGGCTGGTGTGTTCGGCTGGGTCGTGCGCCACCCAGACGTGAAGCGCGGTGGTGTCACCCCCCCCACCATGTTCGGCCCTGAACCGGGTTGATCGTGTGCCTGCCGGTACGTAACAGATGCGGGTAGTCCGGGGACAACGCCACGGTGGTTCTTAGCTCCCCGGGTAACCCGGTCCGGTGTACGCACACCACTATCGCGGTGCCGTCGGCCCGTAGCAGTATCCGCTTGGTCAGGCCCCGATCCGGACCGGGTTCGACGTCGACCAGTTCCACTACTGCCGCCTCAGCGGTGACCTCGACTCGGCTGAGAACATGAGGGTGGGTTTCGGTGCCCAGTACGCTCAGTGCCCCCGGGTGGTTTGGTGGGGTCTGCATGTGCTGGTGTAGTTCAGTCTGGAAATTCCAGTGGTCAAGCGGGTTGCCGATGACGACAACGCCGTCCGGTTGGTCTCCGGAGCTGCGGGTCACCATCAAGCTGAGTCGTCCGCCGTGACGGGGTGAGAGCACAGTGAAGAGCCGGTCGCTGCTGATAATCAACTCCTCATGGCCGTCACCGTCGATGTCCGTGAGCAGCACCTGCAACTCGTGTGTGCCGGGATTGGCGGCCCACCTGGCGGCGGCCAGCACAGGCAGCGCGTCGGCGGCGTGCGCAGCGGTGGCCTGCACCCATGGGGCCGGGGCCCGTCCGCCGTCGGGCTGCGGATCCTGCCAGGCAGTTTCGTGGCGGCCGAGCAGCACCAAGCGTTCGGCCAGCGCGCACAACCCCGGGTCGGCCCCGTCCTCCTCGGCCTGCTCCAGCGCCGCTTCGACCTGCTCGAGGCCTTCGGCGTACGGAGCCCACCTGGGGTCGGCTGCCCACCGGGCATAATCCTCGCCCGCGCCGTGCTGGTGTGCCAGCTCGTAGTAGGTGCCGGTGTCCGCCGGCAGCTCAAGTCTGGGCTCGGCCCGGTCACACCAGGCATCAAGGACAACCGGGTCCAGCATCTCGCCTTTAGCGATCCAGCGCAGGAACCGCGCGTACCGATCCAGGCCCTGTTCCCAGCCGGCTACACCGGCGACTCGTTCCAGGTCATCAGCAAAAACCAGCAGGGATCCCTCGGACGCCGCTTGGGCGTCTTTCGCCAGTTCAGTGATTAGGCCCAGGTGGTCCGGGTCGTGCGGTGGCACAAGGTAGCGCAGATGAGAGGCGATCGGGACGGCGATCAACCCCTCGCCATCAGTGATCCGATACGGGGTCAAGGACCCCGGGTGCAGCAGCCCGCGGGCACTGGGCGGAAAACCATCTGCATGCCACCGGTAGGGTCCGGTCGCGTCGAAGGCCTCCCGTGCGCTGCCCGGATAGTCGCGGCCCTCCCGCAGCGGAAAGGCAAACCGGTCATCCAGCAGTACCCGCTCGTAGCGCACCCCAGTGCTTTCAGCATCGCGCAACGGCGGCGCGCACGCGGTGGTGTTCCACACCCGTTCGGGCACCCATGCGGTCCTCAGCTCCCGGCGGGATACTCCGAGTAGTTCCTCGACTAGCTCGTGGTAGGCCCGCAACTGTCGACGGTTGTGCCGGGTGGACGAAAGTGTCATCACGTTCTCCCCGTAGGTGCCGCCTATCAGACTAATAAAACCGCTGGCCAGATGCTGACGCAGCCGGGCCAGCACGGCCGGTCGATGCCAAGCGATCGCCTCCAGCACCGGTCCGGAAATGTGCAGTGCCGCCGGGATCCCCAGCTCGACGTGCAATGACAGGACCGCGTCGTATCCGGCGGCAGTGACGCTGATCCCGTCCCGGTCGAGGTACCCGTCGGTGATCACAAACTGGTTGGCGTGGTGCACGAACGCAATCGGCACGCCGCTCACGACCTGACGTCCTGCTCTGTAGTCAGGACCTGTAAAGCGGCCCGGACGCCATGATCCAGCATCGCCTCAGCGATCCCGAGCCAGCGCTGGACCAGGCCGGCACGGCCGGTGCGGTAGGTGATCAGCTCGAAATGCAGGCTCTGCACCAGGGCCCGGACCACCTCGGCCGGCACCGCGCGGGCGTCGGTGCCGCCATGGGTCATCCACCGGTCCCAGAACGTCAGGGCGACGCAGACACCGGCTTGGAACGAGCCGGTACGCATCCAGGAGACGATGAGCAGCTGCGCCAAGGCGTAGCCGACGTCATAAGAAGCTCGACGCATCCCGGCGGTGTCGACGTCAATCGCGGTGACTGCCAGCCGCCCCCCAGCGCTGATGTAGAGGTTCTCCGGGTGCAAATCGCCGTGCGAGGCCACGAGCCCGGCGACCGGTGCGTGGCCTCGGAGGTACAGACACCGGTGGGCAGCTTCGGTGACCCGGAGCAGCCTTGCGGCGTAGACAGGATACCGCTCGGCAAGCAGGCCGCCCTGGCGGCACAGCTCATCGCCCGCACGATGGGCTGTGCGGTCCGGCAAGGTGACCTGCAGCGACTGCAGCCTCGCCAACCAGTCGGCCGCGGCGACGGCGGCGGTGTTGCGACTAATTGTTGGAGCTTGCAGCCAGTGGGCCCAGTTGCTTCCGTCCGCCAGATCGGTCACCAGCGTGCGATGCGTGGCGGACCACCCTCGCTCCCGAGTCACCGCGAATCTGGCCGGTGGGACAAAGCCCGCCTCGGCCAGCTGCTGCAACCACCTCCGGGTTCACATCCCCCGGTCATCGGAGTATTGCTTGAGCACCAGCTCCCGGCCGTTGCTCAGCTCCAGCAGGGCCAACCGCTTAGGCCCTTCGCGCAGCATGCGCACCTCGACAAGGTCCCCCGCCTGGGCTGGGACGGCCTCAGCCAGGACCCCACTTGCCCAGTGCACCGATCCAGCGGACGGGGCCGCCGTAGAACCTGTGCCCGGCAGCGTCGGCCGGTTGGTCTCGCTTCGGGTCAGCAGAGTGCTGGACTGTGGAGAGTGATACTGAGATGGAGTCGTCATGTGTTTATGTGCTTCCGCGGTGGGTTATTGGTTTGCTCTTCACCAATGACGATGCGTGGCCCGGATAAGTTCTACCTTGGCTGGGCGTTAGAAGTTTCTTATGTCCGGGCCTTCCATTCCCGAAGCCTTCAGCGACAGCCCTGCGTCTGAGAGACTTCTAATGTTCGGCTCAGCTTGACCGTTGGGTTCAGGGTAGGGTTCTCCACATGACTGGTCGCCGGATTGCTGCGCTGCTTGGGGTCCCGGTCCTGCTGGCTGGTGCATGGGCCCTCGGCGGAGCGGTGTTCAACCACCCCCCGGTGGACTTGGGCAGCGTGGTCGTGGTTGGCCCCGCCGCTGGTGACCAGCCGAGTACCACTGCGACCGGGGATCCGTCGGCCCCGGGTCCCTCGCCACCTCCATCCGCGACCGCCGCTCCACCTGTACCGGCACCCATATCTCCCGCTGCGCCTGAAGCACCGACGGGAGCCACCAGGGTGTCCGGAGAGCCCGCGCCCGCAGCAGGGGAAGACGATGATGACGACGGCATCGAGGACGGCGGCATTGATGACAGCATCACCGAGGACGACTATGACGAAGGCGTCGTCGACGACGACACCGATAGCTGAACTACCGACAGCTGAACTGACATGCCTGCGCATACTCCGCCCAGTGCCACGGGCCTGAGCGCCCGCACCCGCATCATCGGCTGGATGATGCTGCTGGTGACGCTGGCGCTGGCAACGGAGTTCGTCATTGCCGCTCGCGTGCTGACTGAGCGGGCTGAGGCGGAATTTAACCGGGAGTTGATCCACGAGGGCGATAAGTTCCGCGACTTCGCCGAGCGGGCGGTAGACCCTGTCACCGGGGAATCGTACCGAGACGTCGGTGCGCTGCTCGCCGATTACCTCGCGGAGGTTGTGCCCAACGCCGACGAGACACTGTTTAGCCTCGTCAATGGCCAGCCCGCACACCGTGCCCGCGCCGAACCGCCGGTGCGGCTCGACACCGACCCGACGTTCGTGGGACGCACCGCCGATCTAAGCCGGCCGGAGTCCGGAACGGTGACCAGCGCCGCCGGGCCGGTCAGGTATGCGGTCTTCCCGGTACTGGTCGAGGGCGATCCAGACCGCGGCGCCCTGGTGGTGGCCGAGTTTACCGCCCCGGCCACGGAGCGGGTGAACTCCACGGTCCAGGTGTTGGTTGTTGTCAGCTTAGCGGCACTGGCTCTGGCGGGTCTGGCAAGCTGGGTGATCGCCGGCCGGGTCCTGGCCCCCATCCGCATGCTGCGACAGACCGCCGAGACCGTTCGGGACTCCGATCTCGACCAGCGGATCACAGTGATCGGCAACGACGACGTCGCCGCCCTCGCCCATACCTTCAACCAGATGCTGGACCGCCTGCAGATCGCGTTCACCGGCCAACGGCGCTTCCTGGACGACGCCAGTCACGAACTGCGCACGCCGATCACCGTGATCCGTGGTCACCTCGAGCTGATCAGTGAGGACCCCGCAGAACGCTCGCGAACCCTCGCCCTCGTGCTGGACGAGCTGCAGCGGATGAACCGTTTGGTCGATGACCTGATGCTGTTGGCGAAGGCCGAACGCCCCGATTTCCTGGACCTGCATCAGGTCGACGTTACCGACTTGGTGATGGGGGTCCTCACGAAGGCCAGTGCCCTCGGCGACCGGCAATGGTCGGTGTCCAGGGTCACCGAACACATGGTGCTCGCCGACGGGCAACGCCTCACCCAAGCGCTGATGCAGTTGGCGGCCAACGCCGTACGCCATACCCGGCCGGGGGATCGGATCTCCATGGGTGTGCGGGTTGCCACTGACCGGCTTTTGCTTAGTGTTACTGACACCGGCACCGGCATCGCCCCCGAGGACGTTCCACGTATTTTTGATCGGTTCACCCGCGGCGATCACGGCCGCCGGGGTGACGGGACAGGCCTGGGATTGGCCATCGTTGCCTCGATCGCACACGCCCACGATGGGCAGGTGCTGTTGGACAGCGCCCCGGGCCAGGGCTCGACATTCACCCTCGACCTACCCCTCGTACGAGCCGAGAACGCACCCCACAACACGGCGGATACCCGCCTGTCCGAGGTGCACCCATGAACCGTATCCTGGTCGCCGAGGACGAGCCCCGCATCGCCTCGTTCGTGGAAAGCGGCCTGAGCAGCAATGGGTTCGTCGTCACCGTGGTGGGTGACGGAGAGTCGGCATACCAGTACGCTCGTACCGGTGCGTTCGACCTGATGGTGCTCGACCTCGGGCTGCCGATCACAGACGGCCTGACCGTGCTGCGGCTGCTGCGCGCCGAGAAGATCGATGTGCCGGTGGTCGTTCTGACCGCCCGTGACAGCGTTGCCGACACCGTCACCGGCCTGGAGAGCGGCGCCGATGACTACCTTTCCAAGCCCTTCGGCTTCGACGAGCTCCTCGCCCGTGTCCGGCTCAGGCTGAGAGGGCCGGGGCACAACCCGGCATCGACGGTGCTGCGCGCCGGTGACATGAGCCTGAACCTGCGCACCCGCAGGATCCTGATCGACGGCGAGGTGGCGGAGGTGGAGCTCACCGCCCGCGAGTTCGCCCTCGCCGAGGTATTCTTCCGCCATGTTGACCAGGTCCTGACCCGCGAACAACTGCTCAGCCGGGTGTGGGGCCTGGACTTTGACCCCGGTTCCAACGTCATCGAGGTCTACGTGCGCTATCTGCGCCGAAAGCTCGGGAACTCCCGGATCGAAACACTGCGCGGCATGGGGTACCGGCTGCACTTACACCCCCGGGCCATCGATCTCGACTAGGCACCTCTCCCCCGTGGCACTGGGTATCACCGCAGTCCCGGCACATGCGGCAGTCGCCGGCCTCTCAGAAGGCTCGTTCTTCCTCGGATGAGTTGGCCGCTCCGTTGTCAGGGCGCGGCGTGGGCGCGAAACCAACCCGGTCCGCCACCAGATCATGCGCGCCCTGGTGAACACAGGTGTCGAAGTCACGGATCACCCCGGAGGCAAACATGGTGAACCGTGCGTGACCAGATGCCCCCAACCGAGAGAGCGCTCTCTTGACAGTGACTCACATCACTCCTACTCTGAGGGGGAAGTCAAGAGAGCGCTCTCTCATTACCGGAACCTGATTCGCGTCAGCTTCCAAGGGGAGTACGCCTCTAGTGCAGTAGTTCCCCTTCACCCTTCCCGCTTCCGTCGATCACGCCTGCCCAGCATCACTCGGCACGGTCCACTGCCCCGGGATCTTAATGCTCTATCCACACACAAAGGAGTGACCGTGAAGAATTTCAGATATCCCGCAGCGGCGATTGCAGGGGCCGCAGCAGTGGCCCTGCTCGCCGTAGGATGCGGCGGCGGAGACAGTGAAGCGGCCAGCGCCGACAACCCCATCGAACTATCCGTGACCACCTTCGGCACGTTCGGTTATGACGACTTGTACAAGGAATACGAAGACGCCAATCCCGGCATCAAAATCAAGCCCAACAACATCGACCGCGGCGAGAACGCCCGCACCGAAGCCTTCACCAAGCTTTCCGCCGGATCCGGCCTGAGCGACGTCGTGGCCATTGAAGAGGGCTGGCTCGGCGCCATCATGGAAGTCTCCGACCAGTTCGTGGACCTGAACGAGTACGGCGCTGAAGACATCAAAGACAACTGGGTGGACTGGAAATACGAGCAGGGCACCGACCCCGAGGGCCGGGTCATTGGCTACGGAACCGATATCGGCCCGCAGGGCCTGTGCTACAACGGCAAGCTTTTCGAAGCCGCCGGGCTGCCCAGCGAGCGAGAGGAAGTCGCTGAGCTGTTCGGCGGAGACGACGCCACCTGGGAGAAGTACTTTGAGGTCGGCAACCAGTACCACGAAAAGACCGGCAAAGCCTGGTACGACCAGTCCGGCTTTGTCTGGAATTCCATGGTGAACCAGATGGATGAGGGTTACTACACAGCTGACGGTGAGCTGAACATCGAAGACAACGCAGACATGAAGGAGCAGTTCCTGCAGCTCGCCTCCGGTACCGAAGCAGGCCTCTCAGCGAACGAAACCAAGTGGGACTGGGGAACGGGCAAATCCTTCACCGACGGTTCCTTTGCAACCTTCGTCTGCCCAGGCTGGATGCTGGGAACCATCCAGGGCCAGCTTGAATCTGCAGGAGCAGGGGCGGAAGCCGGCTGGGACTTCGCCGATGTCTTCCCGGGCGGCGCCTCCAACTGGGGCGGCGCGTTCCTCTCGGTTCCGGAGACCTCGGAGCATAAGGAAGAAGCAGCCGCTCTGGCCGCATGGCTGACCGCGCCGGAACAGCAGGTCAAGCAGTCCGCCGCAGCAAACAACTTCCCCAGCACCATCGAGGCGCAGGAGCAGCTGGCTGCCGAAGCCAAGCCCAACGCGCTGTTCAACGACGCACCCACCGGCTCGATTCTCGCCTCACGGGCCGAAGGCGTTACCGCACAGTTCAAGGGACCGGATGACTCGGTAATCCAGGACAAGGTCTTCAGCCCCGCGCTTGCCCTGCTCGATGCAGGCGACGCCGACGGCGAAGCCTCCTGGAACGAAGCGGTGAAGCTCCTGAACGAGCTCGTAGTCAACAACTAGCACATCGCCGGACGCGGGGCCTCCGGCACTTCCGGAGGCCCCCCAGATTGACTGCGAGACCCGTTATGACCGCTACCCTTAAACGCCCCGAACCGTCCGCTCTGCCCATCAAGGCGAAGTCACCGTTCAGCCACCGCCTCAGTGCCTGGGACGTCAAGGCTTCCCCGTATCTCTATATCTCCCCCTTCTTTATACTCTTTGCCCTTGTGGGCCTCTTTCCGCTGGTTTACACACTTTTCGTCTCCCTGTATGACTGGCACCTGCTCAAGGGACAGGGCGAGTTCGTTGGCCTGGGAAACTTCACGGCCGTGCTCGGAGACCGGTTCTTCTGGAACTCGCTCATGAACACCATGAGCATCTTCCTGCTCTCCGCCATTCCCCAGCTCATCGGCGCCCTTGTCATCGCGGCGGTCCTGGACCAGAACCTGAGGGCCAAGACGTTCTGGCGCATGAGCGTGCTGCTTCCGTACGTCGTCACCCCCGTGGCCGTCGCCCTCATTTTCACCAACATGTTCAATGAGCAGAACGGCCTCATCAACAACCTGCTGGGCAATTTCGGCATCGATCCCGTCATGTGGCGGACGGACACGATCCCCAGTCACATCGCGATCGCCACCATGGTCAACTGGCGGTGGACCGGATACAACGCACTGATTCTCCTCGCCGCCATGCAGGCCGTTCCGCGTGACATTTATGAGTCGGCAGCCATCGACGGAGCCGGGGCCGTTCGGCGCTTCTTCAGCATCACGCTGCCGAGCATCCGCCCGACGATGATCTTCGTCATCATTACCTCGACCATCGGCGGGCTGCAGATCTTCTCCGAACCGCGCCTCTTCGATCCGACGAACGCCGGGGGCGCCCAGCGCCAGTTCCAAACCACAGTCCTCTATCTGTGGGAAATGGCCTTCCAACGGCAGAACTTCGGCAAAGCCTCCGCAATAGCCCTGCTGCTGCTTGTCCTGATTGTGATCATTGGGCTGGTCAACTTCACCATCTCGAAGAGGATCGCGTCAGCGGACGCCGCACAGGGACGCCCGAAAAAGCGCCGGACAACGGCTGAAGGGAAACTCAAATGAGCGTCTTGGAGCAAGCCGCCCCGAAGCGGGCTGCCGCCGCCCCCAACCGCAAAGGGCGCCCGCTTCGGCAGCGCATCTTCGGCAACGGCCTGCGGCCGGGATACCTGACGTACGGACTGCTCTTTGCCTTCTTCCTGGGCTCGTCCTACCCGCTGTGGTGGTCCGCCGTCGTCGGCAGCCGAACGAACGCGGCACTGGGACTCCAGTGGCCGCCGCTGCTTCCCGGCGGAAACTTCTGGACCAATGTCGGTGAAGTCTTCGACACCATTCCGTTCTGGACAGCCCTCTGGAACAGCATCCTGATCTCCACCATCATCACGGTATCGGTGGTGACGTTTTCCACCCTGGCCGGATATGCCTTCGCCAAGCTGCGCTTCCGCGGCCGCGACGGACTGATGGTCGCGGTGGTAGCCACCATGGCCATTCCCACCCAGCTGGGCATCATCCCGCTCTTCATGGTGATGCGGACCTTTGGATGGACCGGCGAGATCGGTGCGGTCATCATCCCGACGCTGGTCACCGCCTTCGGCGTCTTCTTCATGCGGCAGTACCTGGTGGACGTCATTCCGGACGAGCTCATCGAATCGGCACGTATGGACGGCGCCAACATGATCAAGACGTTCTGGCATGTGGCGCTGCCCGCCGCCAAGCCGGCCATGGCCATTCTCAGCCTGTTCACGTTCATGATGGCCTGGACCGATTTCCTCTGGCCCCTGCTGGTCCTGGACGCCGGAAACCCGACCATCCAGACGGCACTCAGCCAGCTGCAGTCCAACCGCTACGTGGACTACTCGGTGGTACTTACCGGCGCCGTGATGGCGACCATTCCCCTGCTGGTTCTCTTTGTCCTGGCAGGCAAACAACTTATATCCGGAATTATGCAGGGAGCAGTGAAGGGCTAATGAGCAACAAGAACCCCCAGCGGAACAACTGGCCGGACGGCTTTATCTGGGGATCCGCCACAGCTGCGGCCCAGGTGGAAGGCGCCGCCTGGGAAGACGGCAAGGAGGACTCCATCTGGGATGCCTTTGCACGGACCCCGGGAAACACGTTGAACGGCGATACTCCCGAGACGGCAGTGGACCATTACCACCGCATGCCCGCAGACGTAGCCCTGATGAAGGAACTGGGACTGGACTCCTACCGGTTCTCCACCAGCTGGGCGCGGGTCCGCCCCGACGGCCGCAGCGCCAACCCCAAGGGTCTGGACTTCTACTCCCGCCTGGTGGATGAGCTCCTCGAGGCCGGCATCCTGCCCTGGTTGACTCTCTACCACTGGGATCTGCCGCAGGCACTGGAGGAAACCGGAGGCTGGGCGAATCGGGACACCGCCCACCTGTTCGTGGACTACGCCGATGACGTGTACTCGGCGCTGGGCGACCGGGTGCAGCACTGGACCACCTTCAACGAACCCTTCTGCTCCTCGCTGCTGGGCTACGCCTCCGGCGTACACGCACCCGGCCGGCAGGAACCACGGGCAGCGGTTGCCGCTGTCCACCACCAGCATCTGGCCCACGGCCTTGCCGTCACGCAGCTGCGGGACCGCGGTGCGCAGCAGCTGGGCATCACCCTGAACCTGAGCAACTCCATCCCCCGCGATCCCTCCGATCCCGTTGATCTGGAAGCCGCCCGGCTCTTTGACTCCCTGCAGAACCGCATCTTCCTCGATCCCATCCTGCTCGGCACCTATCCGCAGGACACGCTGCGGGATCTGGAACAGTTTGGCCTGGGCGATGTCATTCAGGACGGGGACCTAGACGTCATCGGCGCGCCCATCGACTTCCTGGGCGTCAACCACTACCACGATGACCTGATCAGCGGCCATCCGGACACCACCGGTGCCGACGGCCACTCGGGCGGATCAGGGCGCCCGGCGGTCTCACCGTGGATCGGAGCCGAGCACATCACGTTCCCGAGCCGCGGGCTCCCCCGCACCGCCATGGACTGGGAGGTCAATCCGGACGGGCTGCGCAAGCTGCTGGTCCGCCTGGGTGAGGAGTATCCCATGCTGCCGCCCCTGTATGTCACCGAAAACGGTGCAGCCTACGACGACGCCGTCAGCACCGACGGAAGCGTGCCCGACCCCGAGCGCACGCAGTACATCCTGGACCACATCAATGCTGTTGGCCGTGCCATCGAGGCCGGCGCGGACGTCCGCGGCTACTTTGTCTGGTCCCTGCTGGACAACTTCGAGTGGTCCTGGGGCTACAGCCGGCGCTTCGGCATTGTCCGGGTGGACTATCAAACACAGGGCCGCACCATCAAGGACAGCGGACAGGCGTACAGTCGGCACATTGCTGCCAGCCGTGCGGCGGCACCCGTGGCACCCCTCGTGTGAGTACCCGTACCATGGAAGGCAGCCGCGATCTCGGCTCCACGGTGCAGGGGGAGAATTCACGTGAGTACTGACTCCAGCCAGACCAGGCCCGCCCCCACCCTGGAAATGGTGGCGGCCCTGGCCGGCGTTTCCCGTGCCACGGTGTCCCGCGTGGTCAACGGATCCCCCTCCGTTGACCCGCAGCTGGTCAGCTCCGTGGAGAAGGCCGTCCGGACCCTGAACTACGTGCCCAACCGAGCTGCGCGGACCCTGGCCAGCCGGCGGACCTATACGGTGACGCTCCTTGTTCCCGAATCAACCTCCAAGGTTTTCGCCGACCCGTTTTTCGCTACGGTGGTGGAAGGCGTGGCACGGTACCTGAATACCACCGACTACATGCTGAATATGGTCACTTCCTCCGAAGCCAACCCGGAGAAAACACGCCGCTACCTCCTGGGCGGCAATGTGGACGGCGTCTTGGTGGTCTCGCACCACTCGGGAGACAATTCCTGGGCTCGCCTTGACGGTTCCCTGCCGCTGGTCTTCGCCGGACGCCCGCTGGTGAACGCGGAAAACAGCTACTTCGTGGAAGTGGACAACGAGGAGGGCGCGGCCGCCGCCACTGCACGGCTGGTAGCGGACGGACGGCGTCATATCGCCACCATCGCCGGTCCACAGGACATGCCTCCCGGAGTGGACCGCCTTGAGGGCTGGCGGGCAACACTGCGCAAGGCCGGCCTGGATGATGCACTGGTGGAGACCGGCGACTTCACCGTCACCTCCGGTGCCGTGGCCATGCGCCGGCTCCTGGACCGGGGAAAACCGCTGGACGGGCTCTTTGTGGCTAATGACCAGATGGCGGCCGGCGCCTACTCCGTCATCAAGGAACGCGGCCTGCGTATTCCCCGGGACATCGCCGTCGTCGGTTTTGATGACGACTACTATGCCACCAGCCTCAGCCCCGCCCTCACCACCATCCATCACCCGATTGCAGCCCTCGGCGAGAAAATGGCCGAACTGCTGGTGGAACTGATTGAAGGGCGGCCGGCCGAACGCATTCACCGCCTGCCCACGTCCCTAGTTGTCCGAGAATCCGCGTAGGAGCTGATCCTTTGTCCCTTACCACTTCGTCCACTGCCGCTGCCCCACGCCGCATTGTCCGTCCTCCCTGCGCCGAGGACGGCGCCCCCTCTCCCCTGGCTGGCACCGGCGCGCCGCTGAACTGGGCAGTGGTGGCCACCGGCGGCATCGCCGGTACCGTCACCGCCGACATTTCCCTCCTGGAGGACGCCGTCCTGTACGCGGTCTCCTCCCGCAGCGCGGCCAAGGCCGCCGACTTCGCCAAACGGTTCGGCTTTGCCGCCTCCTACTCGGACGACGACGACGGCCCCGGCTACGAGGCGATGTTCGCCGACCTGGCCGTGGACGTTGTCTACATTGCCACTCCGCACGCCCAGCACTACGCCGTGGCCAAGAGCGCCCTGGAACACGGCAAGCACGTATTGTGCGAAAAGCCGTTCACTGTGAACGCGGCAGAAGCTGCCGAGCTGATCAACCTGGCCCGGGACCGGAACCTGTTCCTGATGGAAGCGCTCTGGACCCGGTTCCTGCCCAGCACCAACCGGGCCTGGGACATCCTGGCCTCCGGCGAGCTGGGCAACCCCTCCTGGATGCAGGCAGACCTTGGCTTCACCGCCCCGGAAGATCCCGCCTCCAGGATGTGGGACCCCGCAGCCGGCGGCGGAGCACTGCTGGACCTCTCCGTCTACACCCTGACCTGGGCCCTGGGTGCCCTGGGCTATCCGGACAGCATCAACGCCTCCGGCATTCTCAACGGCGACGGCGTGGACATCCAGAATGCCCTGACGCTCCGTTACGACGACGGCCGCCACGCCCAGCTCACGTCCTCACTCGCTGCCTCCGGTCCGGGCACCGCCACCATCGCCTGCAGCGGCGGCTGGCTCCGAACAGGCGGCGGCAACATCCCCAACCCCACGGAACTGCACGTGCACGGGCCAGCCGGAGCGCGCGTGGAAACCTTCGAGCCCGCGGGCGCCGGCTACATCTATCAACTGCGCGAGGTGACCCGCTGCATTCAGCAGGGCCTGGCGGAGAGCCCCACCATGCCGCTGGACGAGACGCTGCGGACCATGGAACTGCTAGACGGCGTCCGCGCCCAGCTGGGCCTGAACTACGCCAACGACACGGTCTAGGTATTCTGCGTTAAGCCCCCAGCCCGGGACGCAGGAGGTTTAACGGCAAAGCGGGCCCCCACCGAAGTGGGGGCCCGCTTTTTTGGAGCTAGTTCAACCGGTTAGTTCAACCGGTTTGTTTAGCACACCGGGAAATTAGTTGCCCGTGAGCTTCTCGCGCAGAGCGGCAAGAGCTTCGTCGGAAGCCAGCGTGCCGGCACCCGTCTCAGCAACGGCCGGCTCGGAGGAGTAGCTGGTGGTGCCGGATTCGGACGTGTCCGAAGCAGCTGCGATGTCCTCGGAAGCGTGCTGTGCAACCTGCTTCTTGTGGGCTTCCCAACGGGCCTGGGCGTCAGCGTACTGCTGCTCCCAAGCGGCACGCTGGGTCTCGTAGCCTTCGAGCCATTCGTTGGACTCGGGGTCGAAGCCCTCCGGGTACTTGTAGTTTCCGGCTTCGTCGTACTCTGCGGCCATGCCGTACAGAGCCGGGTCGAACTCGGTGCCTTCGGGGTCTACGCCCTCGTTGGCCTGCTTCAGCGACAGGGAGATCCGGCGACGCTCGAGGTCGATGTCGATGACCTTGACGAACAGTTCATCCCCTACGGAGACAACCTGCTCGGCCAGCTCTACGTGGCGGACTGCCAGCTCGGAGATGTGGACCAGGCCTTCGATGCCGTCTTCGACGCGAACGAACGCACCGAACGGAACCAGCTTGGTGACCTTACCCGGCACAACCTGGCCCAGGGCGTGGGTGCGGGCGAAGGTCTGCCACGGATCTTCCTGCGTAGCCTTCAGCGACAGGGAGACACGCTCGCGGTCGAGGTCAACTTCCAGAACCTCAACGGTGACTTCCTGGCCAACTTCAACGACCTCGGAGGGGTGGTCGATGTGCTTCCAGGACAGCTCGGAAACGTGGACGAGACCGTCTACGCCGCCAAGGTCCACGAATGCACCGAAGTTGACGATGGAGGAAACAACGCCCGGACGAACCTGGCCCTTTTCCAGCTTGTTGAGGAACGTGGAGCGAACCTCGGACTGCGTCTGCTCGAGCCAGGCACGGCGGGACAGAACAACGTTGTTGCGGTTCTTGTCCAGTTCGATGATCTTGGCTTCGATCTGCTGGCCGATGTACGGAGCCAGGTCGCGGACACGACGCATCTCGACGAGGGAGGCCGGCAGGAAGCCGCGCAGGCCGATGTCCAGGATGAGGCCACCCTTGACAACCTCGATGACGGTACCGGTAACGACGCCGTCTTCTTCCTTGACCTTCTCGATGTCGCCCCAGGCGCGCTCGTACTGTGCGCGCTTCTTGGAGAGAATCAGGCGGCCTTCTTTGTCTTCCTTGGTGAGGACCAAAGCTTCGACCTGATCGCCAACGGAAACAACGTCTCCGGGATCAACATCGTGCTTGATGGACAGCTCACGGGAAGGGATGACACCCTCGGTCTTGTAACCGATGTCGAGCAGGACCTCGTCGCGGTCAACCTTGACGACGGTACCTTCGACGAGATCGCCATCGTTGAAGTACTTGATCGTTGCGTCAATGGCGGCGAGGAAGTCCTCGGCAGTACCGATGTCGTTGATAGCGACCTGCGGGGTACTGGACTTCTCGGTGGTGGTGATGGTCATGTAGTTGGGACTCCGATGTGGAAGTTGTTTTGTATTCCGGATGCGCTCCCACCGAACTCAGAGCAGCCGATCAGGGCCTGCCGCAAGACAGTGCGTGTTTGTCCGGAGATGGACAGAATTGGTAACGTACTGCGCAATTACGCGCCAGATCAGTCTAGCCGCAGCCTGCAACTCAGGTCAAAGCACCGGGACCAGTTTGAAGGAAGTAGTTCTGTTCCGGGCTAGAAATGGGTGCTGCAGTAGGGCGCCGGACCAGCGGTAAAGAGTGCATCAAGGACTTCCAACGCTGCCTGGCTGCCCCGTATTCCGCCCGCTGCCGCCAGCGTCGGGGCACTGACACCGCCCAGATAGAGGGATCCCAGAGCTGCAACGTCGATCTCGGCGGCCGCGGCTGCTTCCTGCACACCATCCTGGGGTGCACCGCCCTCGACCGCTCTGACGCTGCCCCTGCCGCCCTCGACGTCCAGCTGCCACACGCCGTCGGCCATCCCCAGCGGATCCCGGACCGTGAGGACAACGGAGCCCGCACCTGTGTAGTGCCGGGCTTCAAGGGCTGCTTTGGTGTCCAGGACCCGCAGCCACAGCACATCATCCACTGACGTGACAGAGTAGCGGCGGCGGTCCGCCAGCATCCAGGGCAGCGGATCGGCGACCGGTGCCGCATCAAAGGTCAGCCGGTCCACCAGGTCCATGGAGCCGAGATAGCGCCAGAGTTCACGGTAGGCGTCGTCGGTTGCCGCCACCAGGTCGGTGACCTTTACTGTGTGCGGCTCGGTCCGCCAGCCCAGGGACTTGTAGGCGGCGTAGCCGTCGGGGACGCCGTCGGCGTCGTAATGAAGAACACCGCGCAAAGCCTTGTCCGGATCGAAACTATCTTCGCTCCAGGCGGCGGAAGCACGCATCCAGTAGCGGTGCTGGCGCCCCAGGGCACCATCCGTCCGCCCCAGGTGGGCACGGTAGATGTCCGGGGCCAGGAACTGCAGCTTCGCGCTGTCAGCCACGGCGATGCTTCCCGTGGCGCCGGAGGTGAAGTCCAGGCCGCCGCGGGTGTCCAGCCTGATCTCCGCCGTGGAGGTGGCGGCTCCGAATCCGAAGCGGCCGTAGATTGTCGCTTCAGAGGCCGTGAGCCCGGCCAACGCGAGCCCGGCTTCCTTGGCCCGCTGCAGGTCACTGGTGATCATGGTCCGGAGGATTCCGCGGCGGCGGTGCGTCGGCCGCACCGTCACGGCTGTGACCAGATGCGCCGGCAGCAGCCGCCCGCCGCCCACATTCAGGGAATTGACCATGGTGGCGTAGGTAGCCACCGGAACGGCCGGGTCCCAGGCGGAATCCGGGGCTGTGTCGTCATAAACGGCGGTCAGGATGCGGCCGTCCCGCTGACAGGCGTCCACCACGGCGGGGAGGTGCTTGGCGTCGCCCCGCTGTTCATGGAACCCCAAGTCGACCGCTTCCAACCAGTTGCCGGTCCGCGCGTCGTCATTCCCCGGCGCAAAGGAAGCTGTCCGCAACCCGCTGCCCAACCCGCTGCCCAACCCGCTGCCCACTGCCGCATCCTGCTTCATTGTTCCCCCGGTTAAGTTCGCACTGAGTGCGCTTGGTTAGTGGCCGGCCTCGTGCCAGCTGACGCCGACGCCCACCGAGACATCCAGCGGAACCGACAGATCGGCTGCCGAGCCCATCTGCTCCCGGACCAGCTTCTCCACGGCGTCCCGTTCCCCGGGGGCGACTTCGAGCACCAGTTCATCATGGACCTGCAGCAGCATCCGGGACTTAAGGCCCTGTGTCTTAATCTCCACGTCAACTCCCAGCATGGCCTTTTTGATGATGTCCGCGGCGGAGCCCTGGATGGGGGCGTTCAGGGCGGCGCGTTCCGCCATTTCACGCAGCTGACGGTTGTCGCTGGACAGGTCCGGCAGGTAGCGGCGGCGGCCTTCAATGGTGGAGGTGAAGCCGTCCTTCCGGGCCTGCTCCACGACGCCGCGCAGATAGTCGCGCACCGCGCCGAAGCGGCTGAAGTAGTCGCGCATCAGGGTGCGGGCTTCATCCACCGGAATGGCGAGCTGCTTGGAGAGGCCGAAGGAGCTCAGGCCGTAGACCAGGCCGTAGGACATGGCCTTGACCTTGGAGCGCATGGCACTGGTCACTTCTTCCGGCGGAACCCCGAAGATGTGCGAGCCGACAAACCGGTGCAGGTCCTCGCCGGCCTGGAAGGCGGCAATCAGTCCTTCGTCACCGGACAGGTGCGCCATGATCCGCATTTCCACCTGGGAGTAATCGGCGGTGAGCAGGGTTTCATACCCCTCGCCCACGGTGAACACCTCCCGGATGCGCCGGCCCTCTTCGGACCGGATGGGAATGTTCTGCAGATTGGGGTTGGTGGAGGACAGCCGCCCGGTGGCCGCTGCCGTCTGCACATACGTGGTGTGCACACGGCCGTCATCGGACACCGCCTTGCGCAGCCCTTCAACGGTTTGGCGCAGTTTGGTGGCATCCCGGTAGGCCATCAGGTTGGCCAGGAACGGGTGTCCGCCGGTTTTGATGATCAGGTCCGAGAGCGCGTCGGCGTCGGTTGAGTAGCCGGTCTTGATCTTCTTGGTCTTGGGCAGTCCCAGTTCGTCAAAGAGCACTACCTGCAGCTGCTTGGGCGAGCCGAGATTAATTTCCTTGCCGATGATGCTGAACGCTTCACTGCTGGCCTGCGCAATGGTGGCGCTGAAGTCATCCAGCAGCCGGTCCAGCTTTTCGGTGGAAACAGCAATGCCTGCCAGTTCCATTTCAGCCAGGACCTCGGAGAGCGGCAGTTCCAGCCCGCCCAGGAGCTGATTGGCGCCGCGCTCGATCAGTTGCCCGGCGAAGTGCTCGCTCAGCTGCAGCGCTGCGAACGCCTGCATCACGGCGGGAGAGGCAACATCCTCCTCTTCCAGCTGCAGCTGGAGCTGGTTGGTTCCCGGCGCGGACGGCGTCAGGGACATCCGCAGGTGGTGCTGGGTCAGATCCGCCAGGTCGTAGCTGCGGCGGTCTGGCTGGATCAGGTAACCGGAGATGGCGGTGTCATCCACTTCTCCGGCAAGATGCAGGCCGCGGGCGGCCAGGGCCTTGTAGGCCTCCTTGAAATCGTGGACCACCTTCGGGACATCCAGGTCCGCCAGCCAGGCCGCGAGCACCTGCTCGGTGTCGGCGTCGATCTCGGTCAGCGGAACATACGCCGCTGCCGAGGCCGTCACCAGAGCCAGCCCTACGACGTCGCGCCCTGCCTCCGCACCTTCCGTCACCAGCTGCACTGCAGTCTTGGCTTGATTTGTGGCGGCGAGCCAGGACTTCAGCGTTGCAGCGTCAGTGACGGTGATGTGCTCCGGGGGCAGGAGTTCGTGCCCGGTGGACGCAGTTTCCTCTTCGCCGTAGACGTCGAACAGACGCTTGCGCAGCGCGTTGAACTGCAGGGCATCAAAGAGCTCTTCAATGGCCTCCCGGTCCGGGCGCCGGGCAGCCATTGCATCCAGGTCCACCGGCAGGTCCAGGTCCCGCAACAGACGGTTCAGCCGGCGGTTGCGCTTGACGTCCTCAAGGTTGGCGCGGAGCGAATCCCCCACCTTGCCCTTGATGCTGTCAACGTTTTCGAGGATGCCCTCAAGGCCCCCGTACTGCTTAATCCACTTGGCCGCTGTCTTGGGGCCCACGCCCGGCACTCCGGGCAGATTGTCAGCAGACTCCCCCACCAGTGCAGCCAGATCCGAATACTTGTCCGGCGGCACCAGATACTTCGCCTCAACCGCGGCAGCATCCATGCGCGGCAGGTCGGAGACACCCTTTTTGGGATAGAAAACAGTCACCCGGTCATCCACAAGCTGGAACGCGTCCCGGTCTCCGGAGACCACCATGACATCCCAGTTCCGGGCGGATGCCTTTTCGGCCAGCGTGGCCAGGATGTCGTCGGCTTCATAGCCGTCCATGGAGATGGTGGGGATGCGCATGGCTTCCATCACCTTGATGATGAGGTCCACCTGGCCGTGGAACTCTTCGGGCGTCTTGTTGCGGCCGCCCTTGTACTCCGAATACTCCTCGGAACGGAAGGTGGGGGTATCAAGGTCAAAGGCCACAGCAACGTGGGTGGGCTTTTCCTCCTTGATGAGGTTGATCAGCATGGAGGTGAACCCGTAGACGGCGTTGGTGTGCTGTCCGGTGTCGGTGGAAAAGTTCTCCGCCGGGAGGGCGTAGAAGGCCCGGAAAGCCATCGAATGCCCGTCGATCACCAGCAAACGGCTGTGTCCGCCTGCTGAAACGGTTCCGAGCGCTTCCGGTGCGGCTGCAGCTTCGGGTTCCGCGGTTCCGTCAAGAACGGTTTCGGCAGGGGTTTCTGATTGGATATCGGCCAGTTTGGTAGATTCACTCACAGATGTAAGCCTAGTTGGCATGAGCGACATTTTCACGCCGGGCAACGGCGCCCCCTCCGAGCCAGTCAACGACTTCACCGACGAATTGAACGAGGCCGGAATCCCGCCGGAGATGCACGGCTGGCTCAGCGCCAACGGAGTTGGCCCCCTCGTAGTGAAGATGGGCATCCGCTTTTCCGAACTGAGTGCGGAACGGCTTGTGGCCACAATGCCCGTGAAAGGCAATGAGCAGGTGGCTGGAATCCTGCACGGCGGCGCCCATTTGGTGCTGGCTGAGACACTGGGCTCCTTTGGCGCTGCTGTTCACGCCGGGCCGGGCCGCCAGGCGCTCGGCATTGAAATAGGGGCCACCCATCACCGTGCCATCGCCTCGGGGATCGTTACCGGTACCGCCACGGCCATCCATTTGGGCGGCACCCTGGTGACGCACGAAGTGATTATGACCGATGAACAGGGCCGCCGACTGAGCACTGCCCGCATCACCAACATGATCCGCGACGCGCGCTGATTGCCGTCCCCGCAAGCCGTTGACATCCCGGCGTACCGTTAGAGTATGCGTATAGATGCGGACAAGCAGAGAGTTCGGCCCGTGCCCGGCGGTGACGTCTCCCCGGAGTATGTAGACCTTGCCGCGGAAGTGTTTGGCATCCTATCGGACTCAACACGGATCAGAATCATCCTTGCGCTGCGCGGTGTTGATGAACTTCCCGTCAACGCCATCGCGGAAGCAGTGGGGAAAAGCCCGTCCGGAGTTTCCCAGCATCTGGCCCGGCTGCGCATGGCCCGCATGGTTACCACCCGCCAGGACGGAACGCGGGTGCTGTACCGCCTGTCGGATGAACATGCATCCGTCCTCGTGCTTGAGGCCATCAAGCAGGCTGAACATTCGGTGGCCCACGGGCTGACGCTGCCGCACCACCATGAGGCAGCGCCGTAGCTGTGGACCGGTTTCAGCGGTAGGCCGGCCGATGCTCACCGTGCTCCGCAATCCCGTCTACGGCAAGCTTTTCGGAGCCCAGCTCCTAGCCCTGCTGGGTACCGGCCTGCTCACTATTGCGCTGGGTCTGCTGGCCTTCGAGATCGCAGGAGGCGACGCCGGCCTCGTCCTGGGCCTGGCCCTGACCATCAAGATGGTTGCCTATGTGGCCGTGGCACCGGTCATCAGCGCTGTCGCCGCCCGGGTGCCGCGCAAACCCCTGCTTATCGGTTCGGACGCAGTGCGCGCCGGTGTGGCCCTCTGCCTGCCGTTCGTTGCCGAGGCATGGCAGATCTACGTGCTGATTTTTCTGCTGCAGTCGGCTTCCGCAACCTTCACTCCGGCGTTCCAGGCACTCATTCCCTCGATCCTGCCCAATGAACGCCAGTACACCCGTGCGCTGTCACTCTCACGGTTCGCCTACGATCTGGAGTCGCTGGTCAGCCCAATGCTGGCCGCGGCGCTGCTGACGGTCATCACCTACCGCAGCCTCTTCGCAGGCACCGTGGCCGGGTTCATCGCCTCCGCAGCCATTGTCTGGCTTACCCGGCTTCCGCCGATCGACCCTCCGCCCAGTTCGGGTTTCCTGGATCGGCTCACCCGCGGGGGCCGAGCCTTCCGGCAGCGTCCGGAACTGCGCAGCCTCATGGCCCTGAACCTTGTTATTGCCAGCACCACTGCCATGGTCATTGTTAATACCGTGGTGCTGGTCAAGGCAGACCTTGCCCGTTCCCACGTCGATGTTGCGATGATGCTGGCGGCCTATGGTGCCGGATCGATGATCGTGGCCTTGAATATTCCCCGCTGGCTGGACCGGTTCCCTGACCGCCGGGTCATGCTCTGCGGCGCCGGCGCACTGCCCCTGGCACTGGTAGCAGGAGCCGCCGTGATGCAGTGGGGATCCGGTCAGGCGCAGTGGTATGGACTCCTCGGGATTTGGTTCGCCATGGGAGCAGCCGCCTCCATGATCCTCACGCCGTCGTCCCGGCTGCTGCAGCGCAATAGCGATGCCTCCACCAGACCGGCAGTTTTCGCGGCGCAGTTTTCCCTCTCGCACGCGTGTTTCCTGGTGACCTACCCGGTGGCCGGAACCCTTGGGGCCACCATCGGGCTACCGGGGACAGCTCTGGTGCTGGTCATGGTCGGACTGCTGGGGGTTGGGCTGTCCATTGCTTCCTGGCGCCGCAATGACGCTGTGGCCCTCACTGCCTGACATCTCCAGCCCCTCAGCGGCGGAAATCATAGCTAAGCTGCACGGCTCCGTTTCCGAGGGACCGTTCATCAACCAGCGCAGCAGGGGCCGTGATGTTCCGGACCGGCAGCACCGGGTGGCCGCTTCCCAGAACAGCAGGAACAACGGTAAGCACCATCTCGTCCACCAGGCCGCACGCCATGAACTGGGCGGCAAGGTTTCCTCCGCCGGCCAGCAGGACGTCCCGTTCTCCGGCATCCAACACAATATCGGGATGAAACTCAGCAACGTCACCGCGGACAAAGGTAATGTCCGCCTCCCAAATTCCCGGGAATTCGTGGTGCGTAAACACCCACGCGGGAAGGGGTCCATAAGGCCACGAACCGGGCATCTCCAGAAAGGTGCGGTAAGTGCCGGCTCCCATTGCCACGGCACCGAAACCATTAAGGACGTCCGGGCCGGACCCGTCTGTTCCCCGGGCGCGGGCGATGTCCCGGAGCCACTGCCCCGAGTTCTGTGCGTCGGCAATAAAGCCGTCCAGTGACGCAGCAACATAGTAGACAGTCCTGACCATGCCGCCCATGCTAACCCAGGCCGCGTGCTCCGGTCCCACGGAATACTCCGGCCCACCGGCCGGTTGCTCCAAATGGATAGACCACCAGCGCCGACCCGGGAACCGGTCCGCGGCGCGCTCTACAGGAAGACTCTTTGTGAACCTCTTTTCACCGTTGACCCTCGGCGGCCTGGAACTGCCCAACCGCCTGATCATGGCACCGCTCACCCGCACGCGCAGCGGACGCGACGGCATACCCACCGCACTGATGGCCGAGCACTACAGCCAGCGTGCTTCCCTGGGCCTGATCGTGAGTGAAGGGACCTACCCGTCCTTCGCCGGACAGGGCTTTACCGGCCAGCCGGGCCTGGTCACCGACGAGCAGATCGCCGGCTGGAAGAACGTCACCGACGCGGTCCACGCCGCCGGCGGGCGAATCGTGGCACAGGTCATGCACGCGGGACGGGTGACCCATTCCGGGACCAACGGCGGACGCGAGGTGGTGGCGCCCAGTGCCATCGCCATCGACGGCGTAACCCGTACCTATGAGGGCAAGCAGCCCTTCCCTGTTCCCCATGCGCTCACTACCGCTGAGCTGCCGGGCATTGTTGATGAATTTGTGGCCGGATCCCGGGCCGCCACGAAGGCAGGGTTCGACGGCGTAGAGCTGCACAGTGCCAACGGTTACCTGCTGCACGAGTTCCTGTCCGCCGCATCCAACCAGCGGACCGACGGCTACGGCGGTTCGCCGGAGAAAAGGGCACGGTTTGTGATCGAGGTCTACCGGGCCGTGGCCGAGGCCATCGGCGCTGACCGGACCGGCATTCGGATCTCCCCGGAACACAATGTCCAGGGTGCCCTGGAAACCAATCCGGCAGAAGTGCTGGCCACGTACACGGCTCTGGTGAACGGGATCGCACCGCTGAAGCCGGCGTTCCTGAGCATCCTGCACCAGGACCCGTCCGACATCCTCGTCCAGGAACTGCGCAGCAGCTTCGGCGGCCCGGTCCTCCTGAACTCAGGCTTCGGCGTGATCACCACGCGTGAAGAAGCCATCGCCATGCTGGAGAACAAGCTGTGCGACGGCGTGGTTGTTGGCCGCCCCGCGATCGCCAACCCGGACCTGGTGCGCCGCTGGCAGGAAAACCTGCCGCTGAACACCCCGGATCCCAGTACGTTCTACACCGACGGCGCTGCCGGTTACACGGACTACCCGGAGTTCGCCGACGCCTCTTAGGCCTCCCGCTGCGGGACAACAATGCAAAAGCCCGGCGACGGCAACCACTGAGGTGGCTGCCGTCGTCGGGCTTTGGCGTACCGGGCCCACATCCGTGGGACGCAGCTGCTCTCAGCCGTGCAGAGCGGGAACAATCAGGTAAATGCCAAACATCACGGCAACAGCACTGACCGCAAAACAGGCGTAGGCGCCGGCCTTGACGAGGGCAAGCCGGCCCCGTGCTTCGGGGCCGGGGTTGCGGTCCGAGGCCACGGCATAAAGCCGGACACCGGTGGAATACAGGCCCACGACGACGAGTGCGGAGACCAGGGTGACCAGAGCCACCACGAGGTAGGCGAGCCAGTCAATGCTCATTTTGTTGTTTCCTTGACCTTGGTGCGAGCCGCTGCGGAGCTCTTGGAACGGGATTTGCTCTTCTTGATGCGGACTGCTCCGCCGGCGTTGTCAATGTTGCTCACGGCATTGTCATGGCCCACGCGGTTGCGGCGGGACCAGAGGAAGATGAAGACAATAATTACCAACCCCAAGATGCCGTCAATGGTCACACCGATCATGCCGGTGCTGGCGACGGCCGCGGCGGCAGCGCCCATGACGGCAGCGGCCGGAAGAGTCAGCAGCCAGCCGCCGGCGATGCGGCGGGCCGTTCCCCAACGGACCTCGGCACCCTTGCGGCCCAGGCCGGAGCCGATAACCGATCCGGAGGCCACCTGTGTCGTGGACAGTGCGAAGCCCAGGTGGGAGGACGCGAGGATGGCTGCGGCCGTGCTGGTTTCCGCGGCAAAGCCCTGGGCGGGCTTCACATCCGTCAGGCCGGTACCCATGGTGCGGATGATGCGCCAGCCGCCGGCGTAGGTACCGGCGGCAATGGCGACCGCGCAGGAGGCAACCACCCAGAAGGCGGGGGCGGATCCGGCTTCCTGGAAACTGCCGGAGATCAGCACCAGCGTGATGACGCCCATGGTCTTCTGCGCATCGTTGGTTCCGTGGGCAAGGGCCACCAGGGAGGAGGAAAAAATCTGTGCGTAGCGGAATCCGCCGCGCTTGCGGGGCAGCTTGTCGCCGGAATCCGGGTCATGCCGGCGGGTGATGGAGTAGGCCAGTTTAGTGGCCAGATAGGCCACGGACAGTGCAATCGCCGGAGCTATGAAGGCCGGCAGGATCACCTTGGACATCAGTACCGAGTAGTCAACGGAGCCGAAGCCGGCGCCAACGATCGCGGCGCCGATCAGGCCGCCGAAGAGTGCGTGCGAGGAGCTGGACGGAAGTCCCAGCAGCCAGGTAATCAGGTTCCAGATCACGGCGCCGAGCAGGCCCGCGAAGATCATCACCGGGGTGATCTGGATGCCGCCGTCACCCTCCTTGATGATGCCGCCGGAAATGGTCTTGGCAACCTCGGTGGACAGGAAGGCGCCCACCAGGTTCAGCACCGCAGCCAGGGCTACGGCGGTCTTCGGCTTGATTGCACCTGTTGCAATAGGAGTTGCCATTGCATTGGCTGTGTCGTGAAAGCCGTTGGTGAAGTCGAAGAATAATGCGAGCGCGATCACCAGCGCCACCATGAGGGTGAAATCCACCACGTACCCTAACTAAAAGACTGAAGGAAAAAGGAGTCCGTCACTACATCGAAACCGCGTCACGGATGCGTTTGGAACGATGGGACGACGGCGCAGTACGCGCCTCCGAAGCTCCGGAGAAGGGGCCCCGCCGATCCGAAAGGGGACCGCACCCGTTTTACGCCAGAACGATACTATGCTCTGATCCAATCAGGGACCAATCAGGAACCCACTCCAGCCGCGTGTGCTTGGTCTCCGCGCACCATGCCGTATCAGGCCACGCAAACCCGGTTCCAGCAAATCCGGGGATTCCTAAATGCGCAGCCCGGTGGTGGGCGGGTCGCTGCCGAGCTCCACGTCAATGACGGTGTTTGGCGCCGGAAGGGTGACCCGGCGGGTGTGGGTGGTGACGCCGTCGGGCTCCACTAAGGTCAGGATGTAGGTTCCGGCACGCGGGAGCGGAAGTTCGTAGTTTCCGAGGCTGTCCGAAAGCACTGACACTGCGTTTTCTCCCGCGGGCTGGATGAGGATGACCTGCGCCCCGGCAAGCGGGCGCCCCTGGTGGGTGACCTGGCCGGTCAGGCTCAGCGGGGACTTGAACCGGATGTCGTGGCTGCGGGGCACTCCCGGGAACGCGAGGGTCTCCGACACCGGCCGCCACTGGTGCGCGGTGGCCACCAGCACGTAGTTCCCGTCCCCCGGGAGTACAACGGCGTAGCGCCCGCCGTCGTCGGCCCGGTCCCAGTCAACGGGACCGCCGCGGCGGTCCAACGCTGTCACAATGCCGCCCGGAACCGGGGTATGGCCGTCGTCGGCGAGCATGGTTCCTGTGACCATAATCTCGTGCTTCGCATCAGCGGGCGGCGGCTGGAGCTCACCCGGACCGGCATGCAGCTCCGGGTGGGTGGACTCCCGGCGCACCGATTTGGGAATAAAACAGGAGACGCCGGTGGCCAGCAGTGCCGCCAATCCGGCAAGGGCAAAAATTGCCCGGAACGCGTCCAGGCCCGGAAAAACCTCCCCGCCCACGCGGATCGTGACGGAGGCCAGGATGGTGGCGACGGCAGCGCTGCAGGTTGAGGTGCCGACGGACCGCAGCAGGGTGTTTACCCCGTTGGCAGCGGCCGTGTCAGTGAGGGGAACGTTGCTCATGATCAGCGTTGGCATGGCTGACATGGCTACAGCGGTCCCGATGGAGACAATCACGGCGCCAACGATGATGCCTGTCACCGTATGGACCAGCACCATCCGGGATCCGTATCCCAGTGCCATGACCGCGCAGCCGGCCACCATGGTGACTTTCGCACCGAAGGTGTTCGTCACCCGGGCGGACAGCGGCGCAGCCGCCACCATGGCCAATCCCGAGGGGATCATGGTCAGCCCCGCCACCAGCACGCTCAAACCGAATCCGAAGCCGGTTTCCTTGGACAGTTGCAGCTGCTGGGTGGTGATGAGCATGTTGGCGTACATGGAAAATCCCACCAGGACGGTGGCCGCGTTGGTGAGCAGTACGGGCCGGCGCGAGGACGTGCGCAGGTCCACCAGCGGCTCGCCCTTGCGCAGCTCCAGGGGAAACCAGATCGCCAGCAGAACCCCCGCGGCGGCGAACAGTCCCAGGATCGGATCGCTGGTCCACCCCCAAACACCGCCCTTGCTGATGGCCAGCAGCAGCGCGGTCATGGCAGCGGAAAGCACCACGGCACCGGAATAATCGAAACGGCCGGGGGTGCGCACATTGGACTCAGGGACAAAAACAACGACGGCGGCCACGAGGAGGGCCGCGATGACGCCGACAACCCAGAAGGTTGCCTCCCATCCCAGCCGGTCATAGATGAATCCGGACAGGGGCAGTCCCAACGCGCTGCCGATTCCAAAGCTGGCGCTCATCAGGGCCACGGCACCGGCGATCTTGCGCTGCGGCAGCGCGTCCCTCAGGATACTGATTCCCACCGGAATCACCGCACCGGAAAAGCCCTGGACGGCGCGTCCCGCTAACGCCCAAAAAAACGTGCCGCCGATGGAGGCGGTAAAGGCGCCCACCGCCATCATGGACATGGCGATCAGCAGCATCCGCCGTTTCCCGTACATGTCCGCCAGCCGGGACACGATCGGTGTGGCCACGGCAGCCGTCAGCAGGGTGACGGTGACCATCCAGGAGACGTCATCGCTGGTAACGCCGAAGATCCGCGGATACTCCGGCAGCAGGGGAACCACCGCCGTTTTCTCCAGCGACACGGCGATCCCCCCGCTCGCCAGCGTGGCGATGATCACCCAGTCCGGAAACTTGCGCTGACCGGCGGTCCTGGCATCCGGAGCAGGAGTGCTCATCGGGTCCTTTCCACCGAAACGGGTATCTACCCTGGTGCGCTCAGTGCGCTAACCCCGCGAGATGGGCACTTTTGTGGAGGAGGATCCCACCTCGGGCACCGGCACCCTCACTTCCAGAACGCCGTCGTTGTAGGAGGCGGTGACGTTGTCCTGGCTGGAGCCGGCGGGGAGCGGAATGTCGCGGGTGAAGGATCCATAACGGAACTCGCTGCGGTAGCCGTTTTTGTCCTTGTGCTCGCTGCCTTCGCGCCGTTCGCCCTTAATCCGCAGGATCCCGTCACTCACCGATACATCCAGATCTTTGTCCGGATCAATATCCGGCAGTTCGGCTTTCACCACCATGGTGGCACCGTCCCGGTATTCCTCCACCGGAAACGCGGGCACATCCCAGTCCCCCTCAAAAAACTTGCGTACGGGTTCGGGCAGTTCAAAACGGTCGCGCCGCGCCAGTGATGCCATGGGATATCTCCTCGCAGATTCGCCCGGCGGCGACATGCTTCCATCACCCTGGTGCCGGGGCTCGGGGGCTTGGTTTGTGGTCACACGGTACGCGCGGCACCGTTGCGCACACAACCGTCGGGGCCCGTCCGGGGCCTGAACCAAGCCAAAGAGAAGCGATCATTGCAACCCCCCTGCACGGGATCGGTTCGAGTCTGGCCACCCCTATTTGGCGCGCGTAGAGTCTTTGGTGCGCACCCTATGAGCTTCCTGACCGCCGTTCACTGCGGCCCCCGGTGCCGGTTCCGGCATCGCCGATGAAAGGTCGCAAAAATCATGGCGCCAAAACGGGACAAAAGCACCCTGTCCATTAATCCGCTCTTCGCCCGGCCGGGTGAAGACACCGTCGCACTGAAAACCAAACTGGCCGACGGGCAGATGATGCCGGAAACGGCCTATCAAATCGTCCACGACGAAACCATGCTGGACGGTAACGCTCGGCTGAATCTGGCCACGTTCGTCAGCACCTGGATGGATGATCATGCCAACAGGCTGTACGCCGAGACGTACGACAAGAACATGATCGATAAGGACGAGTACCCGCAGACGGCCCAGATTGAGCAGAACTGCTGGAAGATCCTTGCGGATCTGTGGCACGCGCCGGACCCCGAAGGAGCCATCGGCACCTCTACGGTGGGTTCCTCGGAGGCCTGCATGCTGGGCGGCCTGGCGCTGAAGCGGCTGTGGCAGCACGCCCGCCGGGCGGACGGCAAGCCAGCGGATCGGCCCAACCTGGTCATGAGTTCAGCCGTGCAGGTCTGCTGGGAAAAGTTCTGCAACTATTTCGACGTCGAGCCGCGGCTGGTGCCGATCAGCGAGGAGCACAAGTGTCTGGACGGTTTTGAACTGGAAAAGTACGTCGATGAAAACACCATCGGCGTTGTGGCCATCATGGGTGTCACCTACACCGGCATGTACGAACCGGTACGGCAGATCGCAGCAAAGCTCGACGATATCCAGGCCTCCACCGGGCTGGACATCAACATCCATGTGGACGGGGCATCGGGCGCCATGATTGCCCCGTTCATCCAGCAGGAGCTGGAATGGGACTTCACGATTGACCGTGTGCACTCCATCAGCACCTCGGGCCACAAATACGGCCTGGTGTATCCGGGACTGGGCTGGGTGGTGTGGCGCGAACGCCAGTGGCTGCCGGAAGACCTGATCTTCTATGTGAGCTATCTGGGCGGAGACATGCCCACGTTCGCACTGAACTTCTCACGGCCCGGCGCGCAGGTGGTCCTGCAGTTCTACTTGTTCCTCCGGCTCGGACGGGAGGGCTATGCCAAAATCCAGCAGGCCTGCCAGGACGTGGCAGTCTATCTGTCGTCGGGTATCAGTGAAATCGGGGCCTTTGAGCTGTGGAATGACGGCACTGATATTCCGGTGTTCGCCTGGCGCCTCAAGGACGGTCACACGGACAAATGGACCCTGTATGACCTGGCCGAACGGCTGCGGTCCAAAGGCTGGCTGGTGCCGGCCTATCCCCTGCCCAACAATCTTCAGAATCTGACCGTGGAGCGGATTGTGGTCCGCAACGGCCTCAGCATGGATCTTGCCGACCGTCTCCTGGATGACATCCGGAAGGAAACCGAGTACCTCGATCGGCTTGAGTCGCCGATGCCGCAGGAGTCAGCCCAGCCCGGCTTCCATCACTAACCTCAGGAGGTGAGTGGGATGAGTGATTCCACTGCATCGAGCGGTTCACCAGCGGCGGGTGGTTCGGGCACAGGCTCGCAGTCACCTACCCCTGATCAGGCATCAAGAGCGAAATCGAAACAAACGGCCAAAATCACCATTGGCGCCTTGGCGGTCATGAATATCGTGGCTGTGGTCAGCCTTCGCGGGCTGCCTTCGGAGGCTGAATATGGACTGAGTTCGATCTTCTATTACGTCTTCGCTGCCATTGTGTTCCTGGTGCCTGTCTCCCTGGTGGCCGCAGAGCTGGCCACCGGCTGGCCGGAGACCGGCGGCGTCTTCCGCTGGGTGGGTGAAGCCTTCGGTCCACGCTGGGCCTTCCTGGCCATGTTTATGCTCTTCATCGAAGTCACCATCTGGTTCCCCACGGTTTTGACCTTCGGCGCGGTCTCGCTGGCTTACACCGGCGACAACCAAAACCTGGACGCGCAGCTGGCAGGCAATAAGTTCTTTGTCCTGGCCGTAGTGCTGGTGGTGTATTGGCTAGCCACCTTCATTGCCTTCCGCGGAGCCGCGGCCTTCTCCCGGGTCAGCCAGTGGGGGGGGATCATCGGCACCATCATCCCGGCGATCATTCTCATCATCCTCGGGTTCTCCTATTACTTCGCCGGAAACACCCCGCAGATCCAGATGGGCTGGGGCGAGCTCATCCCGGATTTCTCCAATTTCTCCAACGTAGTGCTGGCAGCGAGTATCTTCCTGTTCTATGCCGGCATGGAGATGAACGCCATCCACGTTAAAGAGGTCAAAAATCCAACCCGCGATTATCCGATTGCAGTACTGATCGCTGCGGCCGGAACGGTCATCATCTTTGTCCTGGGCACGCTCGCCATTGCGTTCGTGGTTCCCCAGGCCGACATCAACCTGACCCAGAGCCTACTGACCTCCTATAACGACATGTTCGATTGGGCCGGAATCGGATGGGCCGGGCCGGTTGTTGCGGCCATGCTCCTGATCGGTGTCCTGGCGGGCGTCGTCACCTGGGTGGCAGGTCCCTCGACAGGGCTGCTCACCGTGGCCAGGGCAGGATATCTGCCCCGCTTCTGGCAGCACACGAACAAGAATGGAATGGGTACCCACATCCTGTTCTTCCAGGCGTTCGCTGTTACCGGTCTGGGCATCACCTACGTTGTCCTGCCGTCAGTGCAGGCCGCCTATCAGATCCTGAGCCAGCTGACGGTGATTCTCTACCTGATCATGTACATGCTGATGTTCGCCGGCGCCATTTACCTGAGGTTCAGCCAGCCGAACCGGCCGCGCCCCTACCGGGTGCCGGGCGGGGACATCGGGATGTGGCTGATCGGCGGCCTCGGGTTCCTGGGCTCCCTGGTGGCCTTTGTCTTCAGCTTCATCCCCCCGGACCAGATTTCCGTCGGATCGCCTGCGGTGTACGTAGGCATCCTGGTAGGAGGTGCAGCGATATTCGTCATCCTGCCGTTGGTGATTTACGCGCTGCGCAAGCCGCATTGGCGCGATCCTGAGAGCAGGTTTGAGCCGTTCACCTGGCAAATCGAGCACACTCATCCCGGGACGGTGTCGAAGTCCTCCGTTCCGACGCCGGTCCTCGTGGAAGAGGCGCTCGCGGACACATCCGCCGGTTCCGGTTCGGATGCCACAACCGGAGCCGCAGCGGGCCACGCTGCAACGCAGCCGGGTACGGCTGATAACGGTAACAGACCAACCCTTCGGCCCCGATCGGGGCCGAACACAGGCGGGAGCGCAGCCCTATGATGCCGGACAAGTCAACAATTTCCCGGGCGGTTCAGACAGCCTATGCAGACCACGCCAAGGACACCGGCGGGGCCAATGCCAGCTACATTCCGTACCTGGCATCCGTGGATCCGGCCCTGTTCGGCGTGTGCGTGGTGACGGCCGACGGCGATGTGTTCGAGGCCGGCGACACCGGGTTCGAGTTCGCCCTGGAGTCCATTTCCAAGGTCTTTTCCATGACCCTGGCCATGCAGGACGTGGGGCTGCCCGAATTCCACGACAAGGTGGGCGCAGATCCGACCGGTGAACCGTTCAACTCCGTGGTCGCGGTGGCAACACACCACAACAAGCCCGTGTCACCGCTGGTGAACGCCGGGGCCATGTCTACGGTGTCGCTGATCCCGGCAAAATCACCGGATGAGCGGTGGAAGAAGATCCTGGCCATGCAAAGCGCCTTTGCCGGCCGGGACATCAGGCTCAGCGACGCCGTCAATGACTCCGAACAGTCCACCAACTTCCACAACCGTGCCATCGCCTGGCTGCTTTACTCGGGCGGAACAATGTACTCGGACCCCATGGAAGCCTGCGAGGTCTATACCCGGCAGTGTTCCACCCTGGTGAGCACCAGGGACCTGGCGACCATGGGTGCCACTGTGGCTGCCAGGGGCCGGAATCCGGTCACGGGCAGGCAGGTGTTCGACGCTTCCCTGGTTCCGCCAATCCTGGCGGAAATGACCATGGAGGGAATGTATACGGCTTCCGGTGACTGGGCGTACAAGGTGGGCCTTCCGGGCAAGAGCGGCGTGGGCGGCGGCATCCTGGCGATCATGCCGGGAACGCTGGCGATCGCGGCGTTCTCTCCCCCGCTTGACCCGGTGGGAAACAGTGTCCGTGGCCAGAAGGCCGCCGCGCAGGTAGCTGCGGCCCTGAACCTGAACATCTACAACTCCACCGACTTCGCCACGTAGTTTAGGCGGAAGTTCCCCCAGTCCTTACCGGACGTTGAGGTCGGCCGTGATTTTTTCCGCGGCCGACCTCAGCTGTGGAACCACCGTCTCCTCCACGGACTCGTCCGGATCCCGGTGCATCTGCAGCGACACGTTGGCTGCCGCCACCACCTTCCCCGCACGGGAGACCGGCACGGCCACCCCGCGCAGGCCGCCTTCCAGTTCATCGCTGACCCGTGCCCAGCCCCGGCGGCCGGCCAGTTCCACCTCCTCGCGGAGTTCGTTGAGGCTGGCCACGGAGTGCGGGGTGAACTGCCGGAGTTCGACGGCGGCCAGGTGGGCTTCGCGCTCGTTCGGCTCCAACGCGGCAATCAGCACCCGGCCCATGGACGTGGCCCACGCGGGGAAGCGGGTACCCACCTGGACCGAGACGTGTACCAGCCGCGGCGCCGTCACGCGCGCCACGTAGACCACCTGCAACCCGTCCAGCACGCACAGGGACGTAGTCTCGCCCAATTCCGCAGCCAGCGCTTTCAAATGCGGTTCGGCCACTGAAGGCAGGGTCAGCGTTGCCAGGAACGCCGACCCGATGTCCAGGGACCGCGGCGCCAGCTCGAACAGTGTTCCGTCACAGCGCAGGTACCCCAGGTCGCACAGGGTCAGCAGGAACCGGCGCGCTGCGGCACGGCTAAGCTCCGTGGCGGCCGCCACCGAGCTCACACTCAGCCTCGGATGCTCCGGCGTAAAGGAGCTCAAGACCGCCAGGGTCTTCTCCGCCGATTTCACGTAATAACCGCCGTCTGCCCCCATGGCGCCCATCCTAGCTGCCGCCGCCCGGGCGGGCACGCTGGTACTGCGCGGCCATCCGCACCGGCGCGTTCGGCGCCCCGTACCCGTCATAGCTCTTCCGGCGTTCCACCACCTCGAAAAACACGTTGCCCAGCGTAGCCGTATAGAAGTGCAGGAACTCGCCGTCCCCATCCCGGTCATAGAGCAGGTTCAGGGACTGCAGGAGAACCAGCAGGCCGTCGTCGAGCCGGAACCGCGCCCGGAGGTCCTCGTAATAGTTGGCCGGAACCGGCAGGAAATCCAACCCCCGCTCACGCGCCTGCCGGGCAAGTGCCACCACGTCCGTGCACGCAAAGGCAACGTGCTGCGGATAATCCGACCCGCCGCCGGGCCCGGACCGTTCCAAGCCCAGCGGGGCAATGTTCAGGGCCAGGCGGACCGCGCCGTCACTGCTGCACATCACCTGGCTGCGGACCAGTCCCATGGGGCTGGGCACCTCCTGGGCAGCGCGGGGAGCCAGCGAGAGGGTGGATTCGTAGAACAGCACTGCCTCGTCGAAGTGCTGCCACGGCTGGGAAAGGTTGATGTGGTCGATATGCGTGATCAACCTGTCGTGGCCGATGCCGGCGCTGCTTCCGTCGCTGCTGCCGGGTTCCTTTGTCGACGCCCGGGGCGGGCTGAATTCCTCCGCCCAGGCGACCGTGCCGTCCGCAGTGGCTTCGCACAGGAAGATCTCCGTGGAGTCCGGCGCTGACACCGCTTGGAGGACCGCTTCGTCTGCCTGGCTGCGCCGGTTGACCGGCGGTGCCTTCAGCTGCACGGCCCGCGACGAGGCAGCCAGCGGATCCTGCACGTCAAGTCCCAGCGCGGAGATTCCCGGGGCCGCGCCCCGGCCCTGCTGCTGGTTGAGGAGAACCCGTGCTGCTCCGGCAGTGAACAGCTGGACCGGTTTGGTGCGGTGTGTACCCTCGCAGCGGAAGCCCAGCTGCAGCAGCAGCTCCTGAACTGCGCCGGTGTCATCGGCCAGCACCTCGGCGAAGTTGAAGCCGGTCGGTTCAGCCACGGCTGGCAGGGTGGCCAGTCGCATCGGATAGCCGGGGCGGCCGCCGTCGTGCTCTGCCAGGTATACGGAGGTCCGCTCCTCGAGCCAGATCAGCGAACGCATGGCGTCCACAGCGGTGCGTTCCTCGGCGGTCTGCCGAAACACATCGTTGAAGATTTCCAGCGACACCGGCCCGTTGTAGCCGCTGCGGACCAGATGCGCCATGAACGAGGTCAGGTCAAAGGCGCCCTCGCCGGGGAACACCCGGTAATGCCTGCTCCAGGACAGCACGTCCAGGGACAATTCCGGGGCATCAGCCAGCTGGACAAAGAAAATCTTTTCCGCCGGGATCTTCTCAATGCCGGCCGGATCCGCACCGCGGGAGAGAATGTGGAAGCTGTCCAGGCAGGTTCCAACATTCGGGTGGTCGGCCAGAGCGACGATCCGCTGGGCGTGCTCGTAATCGTTCACGTACCGTCCCCAGGCGAGCGCCTCATACGCGAGTCGGATCCCGTACCGCGCGGCAATCTCCCCCAGGCGCCGCAGCTGGGCAGCAGCAATGCCGTCGTCGTCGATGCTGGCGGTGGCCACGTTGCTGCAGACCAGCATGGTGTCGATACCCAGGCGGTTCATAAGCGAGAATTTGGCTTCGGCTCGGAACAGGTTCGCCTCCAGCAGGTCTTCGCTGACGCCTTCGAAGTCCCGAAAGGGCTGGTACAGGTCCAGGCTCAGGCCAAGCTGAGCAGCCAGGCCGCGGATTTCCTCCGGGCTGTGCGGGGAGACCACCAGATCCTGTTCAAAAATCTCAATGCCGTCAAATCCTGCCGCTCCGCAGGCCCTCATCTTCTCTTCCAGCGTGCCGCTCAGGCACACGGTGGCAATGGATGTCCGCATGGTGTCCTTCCCTTACCGTCCGCGCTTGATCAGGTCGCTGAAATCGGCCCGCATCCGGTCCGCATCGGGACGGATCCCGGTAATCAGCTCAAAAGCATCCACGGCCTGCCCCACCGCCATGAACCCGCCGTCCAGCACCGCGCATCCCTTCGCCCGTGCGGCGCGGACCAGCTCGGTTTCCAAGGGCCGGTAGACGACGTCGGCCACCCACTGCGGCGGGGACAGCAGATCCGGGTCCAGCGGCAGGCCGGGATGGGAGTGCATGCCCACGGGGGTGGCGTGCACCAAGCCGTCCGCTTCGGCCAGGACGGTGGGAAGGTCGGCGCTGTCCGCGGCGGTGACGGCCTGACCGGGGAAGAACGCCCCCAGCGCTTCGGCGCGTTCCCGGGCGCGGCCGTAGTCCAGGTCAATGAGGGTCAGGCGGGAGCAGCCGGCGCTCAGCAGGGCGTAGGCGACGGCGGAACCGGCGCCGCCCACGCCCAACTGAACCACCCGGTCCAGGGCCGCATGGGGCAGGCCGTCGGCCAGGGCGGCCGAAAACCCGGAGAAGTCGGTGTTGTGGCCAACAAATTTGCCGTTCCGGATCAGGACTGTGTTCACCGCGCCCAGCCGGGCGGCGTCGTCGGACACCTCATCCAGGTACTGCAGCACCATCTGTTTGCAGGGGTGGGTGATGTTGAAGGCATTGAACCCCAGCTCCCGTCCGGTGTGCAGCAGGGTGCGCAGCCTGGCTGCCGTACCGCCTGCCCCGTCCGTGCCGTGCCGCCCTGTTCCGGCGTCCTGCCCGGCTGCCGTGGCGGCCAGGTCCACCGGCCGGTACAGGTAGCGCAGTCCCAGCCGGTCGGCCGCCTGCTCATGCAGGGGCGGTGAGAGCGAGGGAAGGACGCCCTCCCCGATAAGGCCAACCAAATAGGATTCCGAGGGGCTGCTCACTGGTACGTCCTTCCACGGTGCGGGCCGATCCTGCCCGCGCTGGTTTGGGCTGAGGGCTGCTGCAACGGTTGACGGGAGAACATTGCCGCACCCTGCAGTTGTGAGCTACATTACGTGAAGTGTTCGAATTCTGCACACTCGTGCGTATAGCGCACAGGTTGCACGAAGCCACCTACAGGAGAACCTATGACTGAGACTGTCCCGGCGGGCAAGGTCCACGCCAAGACCCCCAAAAAAGCAGCGGCAGCCAGCTTCATGGGCAGCGCCGTAGAGTATTACGACTTCTTCATCTTCGGTTCAGCGGCAGCCCTGATCTTCCCCTCTGTGTTCTTTCCCGACGCCGGAACGCAGGCCTCGATTATGTCCCTGGCCACGTTCGGCTTCGCCTACATAGCCCGGCCGGTGGGCGCTGTGATCCTGGGCCACTTCGGGGACCGGGTGGGGCGCCAGAAGGTCCTCATGTTCACTTTGGTCCTCATGGGCGCCTCAACCTTCCTGATCGGCTGTCTACCCAGCTTCAGCGTCATTGGCTGGTGGGCGCCCGCGCTCCTGGTCCTGTGCCGGCTGATGCAGGGCCTCTCGGCAGCCGGTGAGCAGGCGGGCGCCAGCTCCATGACCCTGGAACATGCCCCGGACAGCCAGCGTTCCTTCTTCACCTCCTGGACGCTCACCGGTACGCAGGGCGGCCAGATCCTCGCTGCCCTGGTCTTCATCCCTGTGCTGGCTCTGCCGGATGACATCAAGTACGGCATTGGGTGGCGCATTCCCTTCTGGCTCAGCGCCGTGGTGGTCCTCGTGACCTTCTTTATCCGCCGCTCCCTGCAGGAAACCCCCACCTTCGCTGCAGCCAAAGCCAATAACGAGATTGCAAAACTGCCTGTGAGCGATCTGCTGGCGCATCACTGGCGTGACGTGCTGCGCGTGATCTGCTGCGCGTTTATCGCCGCAGTCTCCACTGTGTACGGAACCCTGGCGATCAAGTACGGCACCGAGGTGGGGACCGTGGATGCCAGCGTCACCCTGTGGCTGGTGGTGGCCGGCAACGTCGTCGCCCTGGGCACCCAGCCGCTCTTCGGCACCCTCGCGGACCGGATCGGACGCAAACCGGTGTTCATTTACGGCGCGCTCTCCTCCGCTGCCGTCATGCCGTTCTATCTGCTCTCCATGGAATCGGGAAACACCCTGCTGCAGTTCGCACTGTCAGTGGCGGTCTTCTCCTGCGGCTACGCCGCGGCCAACGCCGTATGGCCATCCTTCTACGCCGAGATGTTCAGTGCCAAAGTGCGGTTCTCGGGGCTGGCGATCGGCACCCAGCTGGGCTTCCTGATGGCAGGCTTCGCCCCGTCCATCGTGGCGGCACTGGGCGGCCTGGAGCCTGGCGGCTGGGTGGTGATCAGCCTGTTCACCGCGGCAATCAGCATCATCGCCTCAATTTCGGCTCTGACGGCAAGGGAGACCTACCGGACGCCCACGGCGCAGCTGGGCGTGCGCCCGGCTGTTGCCTGAGCGACCTCACAGCTGGATGCCCCGGGACAGCCCGCCGTCCACCAGGATATTGGCCCCCGTGACCCGTGAGGCACGGGGGCTGGACACGAAAACAACGACGTCGGCCACCTCCTGAGGCGTTCCCATCCTTCCGGTGGGATTCCGGGCAACAGCTGCTTCATAGGCCTCGGGATCCGTCTCCTCGAGGATGGCCCAGACACCGCCCCGGTAGTACGTGTTGCCCGCGGTCACCGTGTTGGCCCGGATACCGAGAGGCGCCACGCGAAAGGCAAGGCCCGCCATATATCCGGCCAGTGCCGTCTTGGCCGTGGCGTACGGCCCGGCGGCAAAATCCGCTTCTCTGCCCGATACGTTGGAGACGGCCACGATGGACGGTGCCGAGCTCAGTTCCAGATGGGGTAGGGCGGCCTTGACCAGCCGCACCGTCCCCATCAAATCGATACTCAGGGACACACCCCAGTTTTCATCCGTGTCATCCAGCGCCATCGCTGTGGCAGCGGACACGACAATATCGAGCCCGCCGAAGCTGAGCGCCGACTCGCTGACCCATTTCGCCAGGGAGCCGGGATGTCCCACATCCACCACAGAGCCTTCAATGCGGCCTCTCGCCCCGGACAGCTGCTCCTCCAGAACCTGGACGTCGTACCCGCTGCGCGCACAAAACGCTACGTTGGCCCCTTCCCGGGAGAACTCCTCCACGACGGACCGTCCGATTCCCCTGGTGCCCCCGGATACGAGGACAGTCATTCCCGCCAGCGAGAAGTCCATCAGTAGTCCCTCATCCGCTGTTTGCGGGCGCTCCAGGCCAAATATCCGCCCAGCGCACCGGTGGAGGCCAGTCCCGCTGTCATGAGCGGAGCCTGCCAGTTCTTCCAACGATCGGTGTCCCCCAGCGTCAGCTCACCGACACCCCGGATAAAGGCAGCCGCGAAAACAGCAGCCACCATCCGGTTGCCAACCCTTTCCAGCCGCTCCACGAGAGGGGCGAGCTCCTCGGCCCGCAGATGTACCTCGAACCCCTCGAAATCCAGCGTGTTCAACAGCCGACGCAGCTGATCCGGCAACTCGGCGCCGAGCTCCAGCGTTTCGGCGCCGGCCTGGCCCAGCCGCCGCGCAAAAGTCACCGGGTTCAGCTGATGCATGGTCATCCGCTTGGCATACGGTGCCAGGGTTTTTCCCATGCTGAAGTCCGGATCCAGCACCTCCCCCATGCCCTCCGTCATGATCAGCATGCGCAGCAGCAGCGCCATTTCCCGCGGCAGCTGCAGGTGGTGGCTGCGGATAATGCCCAGGGCTCCGCTGATGATCCGGCCTACGGGGGCGGTTCCCAGAGTCCGGCCCTGATAGAGGCGGATCAGCTGCTGCAGGTCCAGGCGCAGCCGAACCCGGTCCACCCGCCGGGACGTGGGGCACATCCGGATCAGAGCCGACGCCATCTTCTCCGGATCGTTGCGGATAATCGCAACAAAGAGTGCGGACAGCTGGGCGCGCAGCTTGTCGTCAACCTCCCCCACCATCCCGAAATCGATGAGGCCGATCTGCCCGCCTCGCTTCACGAAGATGTTCCCCGGATGAGGATCTGCATGGAAGAAGCCGTCGTCGAAGACCATCTTCATCTCAGCGTCCGCCGCCCTGGCAGCGAGCGCCTTGCGGTCGATTCCGGCAGCGTCGATCGCGGCGATGTCCGTGACTTTCAGCCCGTACAGCCGCTGTAGGGTCAGGATCTTGGAGGTGCTGTAGTCGTGGTACACCACGGGGATCTGGATCGCGGGGTCGTCCTGGAAGTTCGCCGCAAAGCGCCGGGTGTTGCGGGCCTCCTGCGCATAGTCCAGTTCGTCCCGGAGCGTTTGAGCGAACTCGTCCATGAGGGCCTTGACGTCATAGTCCCGCGCCGCCTCCCAGTGCCGGCCCGCATAGCCCGCAAGCCCCTGGAGGATGTCAAGATCTTCGTTGACCACTTCATCCACGCCCGGACGGCGGATTTTCACCACCACATCGGTGTTGTCCGGCAACCGTGCGGCATAGACCTGCCCAATGGAGGCGCTGGCCAGCGGCACGGTGCCAAAGGCGGCAAACCGCGTCAGCGCATCCTCTCCCAACTCCGCTTCCAGCACCGGGCGGATCTGTTCCCAGGGCACCGGATCGGCATTATCCTGCAGCTTGGCCAGCTCCTGCTGGTATTTGGGCGGCAGGAGGTCCTGCCGCGTGGACAGCAGCTGGCCCAGCTTCACGAACGTGGGCCCCAGCTCCTCCAGCGCCCGGCGCAGGTACTCCGGGCTTCCGGCCGGCTGCTGGGGACGGTCACCGGGCTGCTCCTTGCGCCGGAACGGAAGCCTGGCTTCAAGGCCGGACGCGGCAACCAAGTAGCCAAGCCCGTTGCGGTACAGAATTTCGGCCATCTGCCGGTAGCGGTCAAGATGGGTCTTCACGCTGGGCTCCCGTCCCGGCGGCAGGCAATGGAAAGAGTGCAGCGGAAGCTCTGCGGCCGTACCTGAACCCTACGGCTGTGCGGGGAGGTTGGAACAGGGTGCACAGGCCCTTTCACCATCGCGCGCCCGGTGTCTGGACATCCCGCCCGGCGGGGCCGGAGATCAGACGCACTGCCCTGTGCGGGCGCGATGGGTGTGCTGCCGCCGAATCAGGCGACGCCCCAGCCGTCGTCGGCCGGAAGGATCGCACCGGTGACGTTGGCGGCGTCGTCGCTGAGACCAATCACTGCATGCTTGGACGTCGTGTAGGCCGCGCCGGCAATGGAGCCGCGGAGTCCGGCCTGGGAGGAAACGTTCACAATGGATCCGGTGCCGCGCGCGAGCATCAGCGGAATCAGGGCGCGCGATAAGCGGAAGGGCCCGCCCACGTTGATGCGCAACACGCTCTCCCAGAGCTCATCTTCCACCTCGTGCAGAGCCACCATGTTCTCGGCGATCCCTGCCACGACAGCCAGGCAGTCCACGCGGCCCAGCGCCTGGACAGCAATCTTGTTCACGTCGGACTGGTTGGAGATATCGGCCACCACTCCGGTGATGTCCAGGTCCGGGTTACTTTCCAGGAGCGCTTCCATCCGCAGCGTGCTGAGATCAATCGCCAGTACGTGGCCGCCCTCGCGGGCCACCCGCAGGGCCGTGGCCCGCCCAATCCCCGACGCCGCACCGGAGACCACCACCGTTTTGCCGTCAAACCGGCCTTCGACACACGGTTCAACCCAGTCATTCGGAGCCGGCGGGACCGCGGAAGGAACAAGATGGGCGGTTGCCGGACGAAGGGAATCGCCCATAAGCCGGTTTGCTGCCTGCACCATCAGGTCCAGGTATTCAGTGGTCACCATGGGCGTTGCTGACCGTCACCAGCGAGGAGAGAGGGAGCAGGCGGATGGCGTACAGCGCCCGCGCGTCAGGGCTGCGCCGGTGGCTGCCTCCGGGGGCGGATAAAGCAGCTGGAGCCCCGAATCCGCACTCCGCTGCCCGATGGGGCCTGTTAGGCGTCCACTTCGATGGGAGGAATGTGCTCGGTGGGAAGCCGGTCCCGATCGTAGGTGATCTCTGTGAAACCGTGCGGCATCGGATGGCCGTGCGAGTCAAGGCTCACAAAAACAATGCGGTCAATCGTCAGGATGCTCTTGCGGGTAATCATGTTGCGCACTTCGGCGCGCATCGTCAGGGACGTCCGGCCGAACTTGGTGGCGCGGAGCCCCATTTCGATCATGTCGCCCTGCTGTGCGGAACTGACAAAGTTGATCTCCGACATCAGTTTCGTGACGACCCGGCCGTTGCCCATCTGCAGGATGGCGTAAATTGTTGCTTCTTCGTCGATCCATCGCAGAAGGCTGCCGCCAAACAGGGTTCCGTTGGCATTCAGGTCTTCGGGACGGACCCACTTCCGGGTGTGAAAATTAATGTTTTCGAGGTCCATATTTCAAGACTAGCGAGGACCGTCGGGGTCCGGCAGCCAGTTGTGACGCACCAAACGGGCGCCGGTCACACGGCTCACCCCGGTTCCGGAGACACTCCCCGGCAGCGCGCGCTGCGGTACCCACAACGGTGAGGGAAAACACCCGGGTCCTGAGGACCGGCCTGCCGCCGGCTGCCCTGGCTTCGGGAACCCAGCCGCGGCCGGACCGGGAGTGCATGGCCCGGCACCCGGATCGCACGGGGCTCTCCGGGAACTTGACCGCGCCGGGGGCCGATGCTAGTTTCAGCGTGCCCAACCGGCCCGCGCTGCAGCCGGAAACCGCCAGCCAAGGATCTGCCACATGACCAGTACATTTGCTTCCCTTGCCCTCGACGCAGTTGATGTCCGCCGGTTGGCGGATTTTTGGACCCGGGCACTGGATTACCGGATTGCTGAGGAGGGCGACGGCATTATCAGCCTTGCCCCCCTGGACGGCTACGGCCCGCCGATCGACATCCTGCCGGTGCCGGAGCCCAAAACGGTGAAGAACCGGTTGCATCTGGATCTGCGGGCGAATGGTTGCACGGGTGAGGAGGAAGTGCAGCGCCTGCTGGAGCTGGGCGCAGTCCGCGCGGATGTGGGGCAGGACCCGGACGTTACGTGGACGGTGCTGGCAGATCCCGAGGGCAACGAGTTCTGCATCCTCGGGACCTCCAGCTAGCTTCTCCCCGGCCCCGGCCCCGGCTCCGGCCGTCCCAGTCCTGCGGCCTCGTCCCTGCGGTCCGCAGGTCCCTGGTCAAGCCGGAAGGGCGGGTAATCGTCCCGCATCAGCGCCGCATAGGCCAGCACCCGGTAGGACCACCGGTTCAAGCCCATCAGCAGATCGAAAAGATGGCGCGGATAGCGGCCGCGGAACAACAGGATCACCACAGCTATGAGGACCAGGAGGGTCAGCAGAGACAGGCCCTGGGTGCTGACCACGGCTGCGGGGGCTCCTTCCCATCCCTCATCCCAGGCTGCGGCCCACATGCCGCCCGGAACCATCTGAGTCCATCCGCCGCTCCATTCCTGGCCCTGTCCGCCGGAAATGTAGAACCGGTTCACGACGACGGCAGCTTGGGTAAACGCGCTCACAACCAGCGCCTGCGGAATGACGAGGAGCCACCATTTAATGAGGACCAGCCAGCGGGAGAGCTCCCGCGGATAGTCAACGCTGAAGTCTGCCGGATAGTCGGTGCGGTCCAGCGTGAACGGCGGATACCGGTCGGTACCCAGAACACGGGTGGCATAGAACGTGACCCGCCAGCTCCAGCGGACCACCCCCACATTGAAGTCGAACAGTCCGTGCGGATACCGGCCCGTGAAGAGGATGGCGAAACCGGCAACCACAGTGGTGACAAAAAAGGCAATCCACAGGAAAAACAGCACGATGTAGTGCGGAATCGCCAGGAACCATTTGACCAGCCACATCCAGCGGGAGAGGTTCGGTTCCAGCTCCCCGTAGAGGCGCGCGGGGTAGCGGGGGCCGGACAGTGCAGCATCCCGCACCCCTGCACCTGCTGCTGCACCTGCTGCTCCAGCCATGCCAAGCGCGGATGCTCCGCCCGGCCGGACAGCCCGGTTGCCGGACGGCGGCAGCTGCCCCGGTCCGTACCTGTCCTGCATCTGGCCGTACGTTTGGGGCGCACCTGCGCCGTACTGCTCCGCCGGCTGCGGCGGACCGCCCCCAGGAGCCGGCCCAACCGGCGGACGGCGCAGCCCGGATGCTCCGATAACCACCAAGGCAATTCCTGCCACCAGGAAGACGATGCTGGAGATCAGAAGGGCCCAGGTCACCGGCTGGAGGAAGTCGGAACGCACGCCCATCTGCAGGTCCGCAGCGACCGGCCGGCTTCCGTCGGCATTCATGACCACGACGGTCCAATCACCCTGGTCCAGGTTCCATTCCAGGGACTGCTGCCCGCTTCCGCTGGATGTAACGGCCCAGAAATCCTGTTCTCCCGGAGGCGCGGGGGAATCGGACCCCTCCATTTCCAGGTAGTAGGCACGGAACGGGCTGAAGTTCACCCTCTGCAGCTCGCTGTGCTGCACGTCCAGCAGATAGCGGTCCACGGCGGACCGGGGGCCAATGCCAAGGAAGAGCTCCTGGCCCGCATCGGTGGCAACACCCTGGACCCGAAGTGTTGCAACCTCGTCCGCCGAAGTGACGCCCTGATCCACCTCGATTTCCGGCACGGTCAGTGCATATGAGTCCACCGCATAGGTTTCTTCAGGAACGGAGAAAAAACGGTTGTCGCCCTGACGGGCATTCAGGACCCCCACAGCGGCCGCACCCGCAGCCAACCCCAGGCCGATCAGGATCAGCAGGCTCCCGACAACAAGCATGATGATTTTGCCGGTTCTCATGATCTAACCTGCCTCCGGACCATCCCCTCCTCACAGGGTTCTCCGGAGCGCGCAGCTGTGTCAAGGCTCCCGCCAGCCCGCGGATTCGGCGGGTCCCAGCCCGTGCCCGCCGTCGTCGTTCAAGCGGTGCGGGAAGAAAACGTCAGCTAACCGCCCGCCCTCAGAAGTTGATCATATGACCCGTGAGGCCGTGGAAGGCTTCCTGCAGTGCCTCGCTGAGCGTGGGGTGCGTGTGCACGTTTCGCGCCAGCTCATAGGCGGTCAGGTCCCACTTCTGCGCCAGGGTCAGCTCCGGCAGCAGCTCGGATACATCCGGTCCAATCAGATGCCCGCCCAGCAGCTCCAGGTGTTCCTTGTCTGCCACGAGCTTCACGAAGCCCACCGGATCGCCCAGCCCATGCGCTTTCCCGTTGGCCGTGAAAGGAAACATGCTCACCACCACGTCGTGCCCCTCATCGCGGGCCTGCTGCTCGGTCAGCCCAAAACTGGCTACCTGCGGCTGGCAGAAGGTGGCCCGGGGCATCATCCGGTAATCCCCCAGCGGCATAGTTTCGGCCTTACCGATGGTCTCCGCGGCCACCACGCCCATGGCCTCGGCCACGTGGGCCAGCTGCAGCTTGGCCGTCACATCACCGATGGCATAAATGTGCGGCACATTGGTGCGCATGAACTCGTCGACGGCGACCGCCCCGCGGTCGGTGAGCTCAACACCGGTCTTTTCCAGGCCGTATCCTTCGGTGCGCGGCGCAAAGCCGATGGACATCATCACCCGGTCCGCCTCGATGGACCCGTCCTTGCCGTTTTTATCCTTGTAGGTCACTGTCACCGATGATCCGTTGTCGGTCACCGTTTCCACCTTGGTGGAGGTCAGGATTGGCACGCCCAGCTTCTTGTACTGCTTGGTGATCTCCTTGGAGACGTCCGCGTCCTCATTGGGCAGGGCCCGGTCCAGGAATTCGATAATGGTCACGTCCACACCGTAGCTGCGGTGCACATACGCGAATTCCATGCCGATGGCACCGGCACCCACAATCACGATCTTCTTCGGCAGGTCCCGGTCCATGATCTGAGCCTCATACGTCACCACATTCTCAGAGAGTTCGACACCCGGCAGCAGGCGCACATACGTCCCCGTGGCAATGATGGCGTTGTCAAAGGTGATGCTTTCAGTGCCGCCCTTCGAGAGCGAGACTTCAAGGGTGTGGTCATCAGTGAACACCCCGTGGCCGTCATACTCGGTGATTTTGTTCTTCTGCATCAGGAAGTGGACGCCCTTGACCCTGCCGTCCGCGACCTGCCGGCTGCGGTCGAATGCGGCGCCGAAATCAAACGAAACGTCTCCGCTCATGCCGAAGGTTTTCGCCTGGTTGGTGAAAATCTGGGCGAGCTCGGCGTTGCGCAGCAACGCCTTGGAGGGAATGCAGCCAACGTTCAGGCACACACCGCCCCAGTACTTCTCCTCCACCACTGCCACGCTCAAACCGAGCTGGGCCGCCCGAATAGCTGCCACGTAACCGCCGGGACCGGCTCCCAGGACCACGACGTCGTAATGTTCACTCATGCTGGCCAACTCTCCTTTTGCACGCTGTTTTTACACACCGCGGTAGGGGCAAGACATCCAAAGCTGGGTTAACCCTCCCACAGCCTCCCGGTGAGGGCCATCACAAATAGCCGCGGTAACCCGCCCAGGCGCGGCGCCGCTCGGGGAAGGGATCGGACTCAACCCTGTCCTCGACGTCAAAGATCCGGGTATGGCGCTGCACGGGTTCATAGCGCGGCCAGTCCGGACCCGGGCTGCCGGTCTTCGCCAGGCTTAGCAGCGTGCCCTGGAAACGCGCCGAGAGCTCCTTCAGGGCCGCCGCCCCGCCCAGGACGGACAGCGCACGGGTAATGGGCTCGCGGGTTTCGCCGAACATCACGGGCACGTCCATGGCATGGGTGGCACCGAAGCCGAGCAGGTTCATCAGGGGCGTGGCGAAATCGTACCGGTAGGACCAGGTGGGGGCCACCAGCGAGTGCGACTCCGCCACCACGGTGGAGGGATACCAGAACACCAGGTCGCCGCTGATTTCCACCGACCGTTCCCTGGACGGATACCCGGGGTAGGCGGCGAGCACCCGGGCCTGCGCCTCGGGATCCGTGCCGGCAAACATCTTCTCGATGCGGTCCGGGGTGGAGGGCAGGATGTCCACCATCTTGGCGAACAACGCTCCTTCCCGTGCCATGGTGCCCAGTACCAGCGGTACCGGTGCCGCCAGCCCCTTCATGAAGGTGTCCAGGGGGTGCTCGGGCAGGAAATCGCCGTCGACCACCGGCGAGACGCTCAGGGACCCCGGTTTGTCCGCCGGCCCGATCTTGGACGTCAGCTGGTTGGTGGCGCGCACCAGCACCTCAGCCGGAAGGGTGGACAGGGCATCGGCGGCGTCGGACAGGGGCACCTTGAGGATCTGCAGCAGGTCCCGGGCCCAGGAGGCGTGCAGTTCCTGCGAGTAGGCGCTGGACGGAGCCGCACTCTGGGCATAGGCCCGGTGGAACAGCCCCCTGGCGGCGGGGATGCACATCAGTGAGGTCACCGAGATTCCGCCCGCTGATTCGCCGAAGATGGTCACGTTCCGGGGATCCCCGCCGAAGTCTGAGATGTTGTCCCGGACCCATTCCAGAGCGGCCACCTGATCGCGCAGCCCCAGGTTGGAGTCGAAGGCGCGGCCGGCAGCCGAAAACGTGCTGAAGTCCATGAACCCCAGTGCCCCGATCCGGTAGTTCAGGGACACGTAGACTGCCTCCCCGGTCCGGACCAGATGCGAGCCGCGGTAGGTCTTCACCGTGGAGGATCCGGAGCTGAAGGCACCGCCGTAAAAGTAGACCAGCACGGGCAGCTGGCCGAACTCCGGTTCCAGCGGTGCCGAAACGTTCAGCGTCAGGCAGTCTTCGTCCATGGGGGCCCGGCGCCGGGAGCCGGTGAGCGAGGGGTTGCGGGACTGCGGCGGAGCCGCGCCGAACGCGCTTCCGTCCAGCACCCCGTTCCAGCGCTGCGGCAACTGGGGAGACCGCAGCCGCAGCTCGCCAACCGGCGGTGCCGCATAAGGAATCCCCCGCCAGGTCCGGACTCCGTTGGCCACCGTTCCACGGATCAAACCGTTTTCCGTGGGGATCAGCAGGGATGTCACGTCTATGGTCATGAGCTGCTCGATTCCTGTCAACGGTCACGGTGCGGCCTTAAAACCATAGACCCCGCACACGGACGCCTCCTAGGCCCGGAGACCTTCCCGGCACCGGCGAACCCTCAACTGTTTCGATACGTTGCTTTTTGATCCGCCCGGTCAGGTGCCATCCACGGCGCAGCCTCAGGCCGCTGTAACCGCGTGGGGATACTCCGCCGACCGGCCCTGGAACGCCAGTACCGCGGGGTTGAGGATCCGGCCATTCCGGATTTCGATGGCGCGGAACACGCTGGCTTCCTCGTCCCAGGCCTCCGGGCCGGACATCACCGTGCGCAGGAAGGGCAGCACTGCTTCGCTGATTTCCCAGGTTGCCGAATCCCAGAGGTATGAGGGGCTGTGGTCCACGGCGTAATACCGGATGCCGCTGCCCACCTCGAACACGGGATCGGCAAAGGTGGTGGGTTTGGCCCAGGAGAAACCCATGCCCTCATCACAGGACACGTCAATGATCAGGCTGCCCGGAGCAAAAGCCGCCAGATCGTCTTCCTGCAGATACGTCAGCGGAGCGTTGGGATCCTGCAGGGTGCAGTTGACCACCAGGTCGAACCCGGCGAGGTACGGCGCCAGGTCTTCCTGCCCGTCCTCGGTAAGGACGTGGCTCAGGTGGGGCAGCTCGGCGTCGCGCTCAAAGCGCAGGATCCGCGCGGAATGGATGGGCGAGCCCACCGCTGCAGTTTCCCGGTTGGTGAGTACCTGCACATCGTGGATTCCCAGCGCATTCAGGGCGGTGACGGCCCCACGGGCGGTGGCACCAAAGCCGATGACGACGGCGCTGAGCCGCCGGCCGTAGTCTCCGGTGGCGCCGGCAAGTCCCAGGGCGTGCAGGACTGAACTGTAGCCCGCGAGCTCATTGTTTTTGTGGAAAACGTGGAGACCGAATCCACCGTCCGAGTTCCAGTGGTTCATTGCTTCAAAGGCAATCAGCGTGAGGGACTTGTCCACGGCCAGCTGAGTGATGACCCGGTCCTGGACGCAGTGCGGCCAGCCCCACAGCACCTGCCCGTCGGAGAGTTCCTGCAGGTCCTGGGCCTGCGGCTTGGGGAGCAGGACCACATCCGACGCGGCAATGACCTCACTGCGCGGCGCCATCCGGTTTACGAGCGGAGCCAGCTGATCGTCGCTGAGGCCAAACCGTTCGCCGTAGCCCTGTTCCAGGATGATCCGGGCCCGGAGGTCGGCGTCGATCCGTTCCAGATGGCGCGGATGCAACGGGAGGCGCCGTTCGTCCGTCTTGCGCGAGCTGGCAATCACGCCCAGGGTTCTCAACGAGCGGTCCGTAACTGTGCTGCTCATGCGTACTCCCAAGTTTCACCAGGCAAAGTGCCGGGGCTACTGAGACTACGCCCTGTGCCGTGGCAGCTAAGCGGTGGCGAAGACCAGTTCCGCCGAACGGACCGCAGCGGGCTGCCGGGCCGGAGCCGAAGTGCGCTGCAAACGGCGGTGCACCAGCAACTCTTTGAGGCACAGGAGGGCCACCGCGGCAATGTTGAGGGCGGCTTTGGTGCCGGTGGACCAATCCGTGCTCACGCACAGGACCCAGACGCTGAGCAGGACGGGCACGTCCATGACGCGCAGGCCCTTCACCGGTCAATCCTTCCAAGCAGCTGCAGTGAAGCCATGATAACTACTCCCCCCGAAAGACCGAGACCTGAGAAAACCGAGACCTTACATTTACAACGACATATACAGCGACACACTCAAAGCGAAACCAGTTCTTTGCAGTAACATCTACCACATTCACGCCGGTAATGGTATTCAGTATTGCCTCACTGAATACCTCTACTGCACGGTGACAATTCCGCCGGTGACGTCCCAGCGGGCATCCAGCCGGACATTTTCCAGCATCCGCCGGTCATGTGAGACCAGGAGCAGCGCTCCCTCGTAGCTTTCCAGCGCCTCTTCCAGCTGCTCGATCGCCGGCAGGTCCAGGTGGTTGGTCGGCTCGTCGAGCACCAGCAGATTCACGCCGCGGGCCTGCAGCAGCGCCAGTGAGGCCCGGGTCCGCTCGCCCGGCGACAGCGACTGCACGGCGCTGGTCACCTGATCCGCCTTGAGCCCAAACTTGGCCAGCAGGGTGCGCACCTCGGCGCTGTTCATTTCCGGAACCGCCGCCTCAAACGCATCCCCCAGCGGCAGGGCGTGGTCCAGCTGCCCGCGGGCCTGGTCAATCTCCCCCACGGCCACCGAGGAACCCAGTGAGGAGCTGCCGTCGCTGGGTTCCAGCCGGCCGAGCAGGAGTGCCAGCAGGGTGGACTTTCCCGCACCGTTGGGTCCGGTGATCCCGATCCGCTCCCCGGCGTTGATCTGGACCGAGACCGGCCCCAGCGTAAAGGATCCACGGCGGGCCACCACGTTGTTCAGCGTGGCAACCACTGAACTGGACCTCGGGGCCGCCCCAATGGTGAACTGCAGCTGCCATTCCTTGCGCGGCTCCTCCACTTCATCCAGGCGCGCAATCCGGGATTCCATCTGCCGCACTTTCTGCGCCTGCTTCTCGGAAGATTCCGCCGAGGCCTTTCGCCGGATCTTGTCATTGTCCGGCGCTTTCTTCATGGCATTGCGAACACCCTGGGAGCTCCACTCGCGTGTGGTGCGGGCACGGGAGACCAGATCCGCTTTCTTGTCGGCGAACTCCTCGTATGCCTCGCGGGCATGCCGGCGCGACACGTCGCGTTCCTCCAGGAAGGCGTCGTACCCGCCGTCGTATACGGCCACTTTGTTCTGCGCCAGGTCAAGCTCCACCACGGTGGTCACGCAGCGGGCCAGGAATTCGCGGTCATGCGAAACGAGGACCACGCCGCCGCGCAGGCCCTGAACAAAGTCCTCCAGCCGGGCGAGTCCGGCCAGGTCCAGGTCATTGGTGGGCTCGTCCAGGAGCACAATGTCGAACCGGCTCAGCAGCAGGGCCGCGAGTGCCACCCGGGCTGCCTGCCCACCGGAGAGTGAGGTCATCAGCGCGTCCGCGCCCACGTCCAGCCCCAGCTCGGCGAGGACGGCCGGATTCCGGTCCTCCAAATCAGCGGCTCCACTGGCCAGCCAGTGATCCAGCGCGACGGCGTAGGCGTCGTCGGCCCCTTTGGCTCCGGAGCCAAGCGCCTCCGCAGTGGCTTCCATCGCTTCGGTGGCTGCCGCCGCGCCGGTGCGGCGACCGATGTAGCCGGCCACCGTTTCACCCTCCACGCGTTCGTGTTCCTGGGGCAGCCAGCCAATGAAGGCATCCGCGGGAGCGGTGGACACGCTGCCGGCGAGTGGCTCGGCAGCGCCGGCCAGCAGACGCAGGAGAGTGGATTTTCCGGCGCCGTTGGACCCCACCACACCCACTACGTCGCCCGGCGCGACGGTCAGAAACAGATGCGAGAAAAGGGTGCGGTGGGCGTAGCCGCCGGACAGATCGCGGGCTACGAGTGTTGCAGTCATGGGTCCATCCTATTTTGTTTGCGGCGGCGGTTTGTCGGCTGCCAATTTGCCGTGCAGCCGCCCGCCGCTGTCCTTAGCCCTTATCGGGCCCGCTGCTGCGGCGTAAATTGGGGCCATGAGCCAGACCTCCCCCTCCGGTCCCGGCGCGCTGCGCCTAATTTTTCCGCAATGGCAGGGTGCCTCCGGCCCCTCCACCCACCAGCTGCATCCGGGAGTCGATGCGCACGACACCCAGCTTTCGTTCAATCTGGGACCGGCGCTCCTGGAACTGCTGTCCCCGGATCATGACGGCCCCACCGCCCATGTGCCGGTGAGCACCGATACCAGTGATGAGGCGCTGGCCACGGTGGACGGCATCTATGCCCGGGGCGCCGTGGTGCGCCAGCTGACCGCCGCGCTGACGATCCTGCGGGACGCCGCGCCGGAGTCGGTGGTCACCTTTGGCGGGGAGTGCTCCGTGAGCGTGGCTCCCTTCAGCCACCTTGCCTCCGTCTACGGAGAGGACCTTGCGGTCCTGTGGATCGACGCCCATCCCGACACCAGTGTCCCGGGCGATTCCTACACCGGGTTCCATTCCATGGCTTTAGCCACCCTCGCGGGAGAGGGCGACGCCGGAATCATCGCGGAGCTGCCGGCGCTGATTTCGCCGTCGAAAATCCTGCAGGTGGGACTGCGGCAGTGGGATGACGAAGGCATCGCCGTCAAGGAGCGGCTCGGCATCAAGAGTGTGGGCATTATGGACACCTCCGAGGACAGCCGCCGGGTGCTGGACTGGATTGCCGGTACGGGGGCAACCCAACTGGCGGTTCATATTGATCTGGACATCCTGGACCGCCGCGACTTCACCAATTCCGTGGGTACGAACACGGACGGCATGCGAATGTCCGAACTGGTGCGGCTGATAGCCGATGTGTCCACCGTGGCCAATATCGCCGGACTCAGCCTGACCGAGCACCTCCCGGTGGAGCTAATGCGGCTCGGCGGACTGCTGCGGAACCTTCCGATCTAAGCGGACCCTCCCCGTCCGCGGACCATCCCCGTTTTATTCCCGCTGACACCCTATTTGGGGGATGCTCTGCCATCAGCGGAACAAGTGTGCACGCCAACCATCAGCGTGCTTATGGTGGCAGGGACACTGATCCCCACGAAAGGACTCACCATGTCACGTATTGCCATTATCGGAGGCCACGGCAAAGTCGCCCTTCATCTGGCCAGGGACCTCACGGCCAACGGCCACCAGGTCAAGTCGCTGTTCCGCAATCCGGACCACACTGCCGACGTCGAAGCCACCGGAGCTGCCGCCGTCGTCGCCGACGTCGAGAATCTCTCCACCGAGGAAATCGCGCAGAAACTTGCCGGTCAGGACGCTGTTGTCTGGTCTGCCGGCGCGGGCGGCGGAACGGCGGAGCGCACCTATGCAGTGGACCGTGACGCCGCCATCCGTTCAATGGATGCAGCCAAGGCTGCCGGTGTTCCCCGCTACGTCATGGTGTCCTATTTTGGTGCCGGCCCCCACCACGGTGTCCCTGAGGACGACGGGTTCTTCGCGTATGCCGAGGCCAAGGCCGCTGCCGACGAGTACCTGTGCAGCAGCGGACTGGACTGGACCATTCTTGGTCCCAGCGCGCTGACCATGGAACCGGGCACCGGAAAGATTGAAACCGGTCCCGGCGTGGAGGGCACCCAGGTCTCCCGTGAAGATGTGGCCCTGGTTGCCGCCGCCGTGCTGGACCGTCCCGCCACCATCGGGCAGACTATCGAATTTAACAACGGTTCGGTTCCGGTCGACGCCGCCCTTGATGCTTTGAAGGAGCAGAAGTCATGAGTCTTGTTGTAGTTGCCACCATGGTGCCGAAGCCCGAGTCCCGGGATGAAGTCATTGCGGCTTTGGAAGAAGTGATCCCCCGCGTGCACGCTGAAGATGCCGGCTGCGAGGTGTACAGCCTCAATGAGGGACGTGACCGGCTGGTCATGATCGAAAAGTGGGCCACCCCCGAAGACCTGCAGGCCCATTCGGCGAGCCCGGCGTTCAAGGCCCTGACCGCAGCCCTAGACGGCAAGCTCTCCGGAGAGATGGATGTTCAGGTGCTCCAGCCGCATCCGGCCGGCACTCCCGGCCAGGGGCAGGTCTAGAACCCGGAGCCGCCAACCGGCTACCGGTGCGGTTGGCGGCTCTTCCGGTGCATCGTGGCTGACTCGTTCGGCGGTGGACATCCGGTCTTCAGCCTGCATCTCTGTGTGATCAACACCTTCTGTCAGTCCACCCGCCCGGACCGGTAAAATTGGTGGCAGAAGCAGCGGCAGCCACCGGCGAATCGTCCATCTTTTTCGCCCGGATTCGTAGGAAAGTCAGGAGTCATTGGACCTCACCACCACACTGCGCCGCATTGACTGCGGCGAGCCCTCGGAGCACGGTGCAACAACGTACGTTCTGCACACGGCCGCCGGAACGTTTAATACTCAACCGGACAACATCCGGCCCCGTTCCCTCGCTCTCGCAGTGCCTGTGAGTTCCGATCTTCCCGCCCGGCCCCGCCTCACGCTGGTCCTCGACGACGAACGGAGGGTGGTGGACTGGCGACCTGCCGCTAATGATGAGCAGCAGCAGCCGGGAGAAGTGTCGGTTCAGGGTGTGGAGTGGGACGGACACTTCGGCCTGGCTGTGGACTATTACGACACTGCCGCCGCTGCCGCGGCCGCACCGGACACCCGCTGGGCAGTCGTCCGCAGCGGCCCCGACCGCAGGTTCGTCATCGGTCCAACCGCCGACTATGCCGCAGCTTTCCGCGCGGCCCTCAACCACAACCTCTCCGAAGAATACCGCGCTGAGACGTTCGATGACCGGTACATAGTCATTCAAGCCGGCCTCGCCGAGTGGGCCTGTTACGCCGCAGAAGGTCCGCGCGCTGACAGCTGAGTTCGAAGCCCCTTCATCGCCGCGCTGTGCAGCTGCTCAGCGAATGCTCTCGTACCCCTCAAGCGCGTGCCGGCGCGACTGCCGCAAATCCACCAGCGGCTCGGGATAGGCGGGAGTCAGTGCCTCCGGCACCCAGCGCGAGACATACTCACCGTCGGGATCAAAGCGCTTCGCCTGTGTCTGCGGATTGAAGATCCGGAAGAACGGTGCTGCGTCCGCGCCGGAGCCGGCGACCCACTGCCAGTTGGCGGGATTGCTCGCGGGGTCTGCGTCCACCAGAGTCTCCCAGAACCATTCCTCGCCCGCCCGCCAATGGATGCCCAGGTTCTTGATCAGGAAACTGGCGGCGACCATCCGCACCCGGTTGTGCATCCAGCCAGTTCTCCAAAGCTGCCGCTGGCCGGCGTCGACCAGCGGAATCCCTGTTCTTCCGGCCTTCCAAGCATCGAGGGCGGACAGGTCACCCGGCCGGGATTCCGACGGCGCCTGCGCATCTTTCCCGCGCAGGATCGCCGGGGTCAGAGGTCCGGCGCCCTCCGGATGGTCCCAGGGAAACCCGTCGAAGGCAGGCCGCAGGTTCCTGGTAGCCAGATCCGGGTTGTGAAAGAGCTGGTGCCAGCAGAACTCACGCCAGCCGATTTCGGTGCCGAACACATCCGGCCCCGGCCCGTTTCCGCGGACGCGGGACAGGGCGTGCCACACCTGGAACGGACTCACATGCCCCCATCGCAGGTACGGGGAGAGCCTGCTGGTTCCGGGCTTCGCCGGGCGGTCCCGGCCGTCGTCGTAATTCTGCACCGGGCCGGCTAGGAAGTCGCTGAGGGCGGACAGGCCGGCTTCCTCGCCCGGGGTCCAGGCTTCCGCCAACCCTGCGGACCAGTCCGGATGCAGCGGCAGCAGGTTCCAGTCCTCCAGGTCCTCCCCGGCGGGGATGCCGTCCGGCGGGGCATCGGCCCTGTCCGGAACCGAAAGAGGCGCCCGGAAATCCATTGCGGAGACCGTGCGCCAGAAGGGAGTGAAGACCCGGTACGGTCCGCCGCCGCCCGTACGCACAGTCCAGGGTTCGTGCAGCAGCGAAGCCTGAAAGCTCTCAGCCTGCACATCCGCGCCCGCCGCCCACTCCTTGACCGCTGTGTCCACAACCCGCTCCGGCCCGCCGTAGCGCCGATTCCAGAAGACGCGCTCCGCGCCCGTTTCCTGCGCGAACGCGGGAACGACGCCGCCCGCCGGCCCCCGCAGCAGCACCAGCTCAATGCCCAGGGCATCAAGGTCTTCCCGCAGGGTCTTCAGTGCGTGGTGCAGCCACCACTTCGCGGCGGCACCGAGCGGCCGGATACCCGGTGATTCCTCATCCAGAACATAGAGGGCTACCGCGTCGCCGTCGTGGGCTGCGGCCAGCAGGGCAGGATTGTCCGCTGTGCGCAGATCGTCGCGGAGCCAGACGATGGAGACCACGGGCAGGTCCTTTCCTTGGGTATGACGAGCCTACCCGGCCACGGCCGGATGGCCCCTGCCGCACAGAACGGCCGCCGTTGCGGCCACGCCGGAAGCAGACCCTCGAAGGCATTCCGGCTTCCACTCCCTTAGAGTCCACACCACGAGTTCGCGGCTGAATCGGGCCCTCCGGGCTAAACCTCGGTGGTGGACTGTCAGTGCGTAGACTGTTTACCCGTCAGCACTCCGGCCAGCAAGACAACAAGCAATCCACCCAGCGGCATGACCAGCAGGCCGTACCGGAGTTCTGATGCGTCCGCGACCGCGCCGATCTCAGGCGGGGATACCAGGAAGCCAACGCGCATCAGCCAGCTGACGATGGTCAGACCGGCACCGGCCTTGAAACCGGGCAGCTCGTCCGCTGCGTGCATCGCCGCCGGGATCAGTGTTGCCACCCCCAGTCCGGCCAGGCCGAATCCGATGATTGTCGACGCGATGCCGGGCACCAGGAGAGCTGCGGACATGCCGAGCATAACAATGAGGCCGCCCAGGCGGGCGATCAGGCGCTGGCCGAACCGATCTATGAGGCGGTCGCCGAGGAGCCGGCCAATAAGCTGCATGCCCTGCAGAGCAATGAACCCGAGGGAGATGTCAGCTTCCACCGGTTCGGGTCCGGCAAGAAGCAGGCGGTAGATGCCGGCCGCGGCAGCACTGAAAACTATTCCGCTAATGCCGAGATGAAGAGTGCGGGCCATGCCAAGTTCGGCCGCCAGCGCACCCAAGGCACCTCCGGCAACCGCTCCGACGCTCCACAGCGTGAAATGAGTTGAGGATCGACCGCTTGTACAGTCTCTGCACCCGGAGCCCGTGGGAATTCTGGGCGACATCGGTGATGGAGTCCATCGCCCCTGCGACGAACAGTCCCCCGGCCAGCGCCAACCGGCATTGGCCGGTTGCCGCCATGAAGATCCCGATGGCTGCCGCGGCGGTTCCGATGACCGCGACCCTTGCGGATCCCAAGCGGCGGATGAGCACCCCCGCCGAGAAGCCCCAAGAGCAATGCGCCCAGCGGGTAAGCCGCTACAGCAGCACCAAAGGCAGCATTTGTCAGACCGAGAGTTTCCTTGATCTCCGGATATCTCGGCAGGATGCCTGCTAGCGTGGCATCGAGTTACACTGTTTGCACTTGCGAGGAAGTGAAGTGCCCGGCCCATGCCTATCAGCGAACCACCGGAGCTCATTCCACCTCGCGCACAAAAACCTGTCACCACTTGGGTCCTCATGATATGTGCCCTGATATCACTTCTTTTAATCCCCGACTGGACCGGCTCGGGGCGCATTAGACCTTTATGGCTCTTTGGTATTCCGGTTGGCATGGGATTAATGGGTGCAGTTTTTGCAGCACATTCCGGGCGCTTCGGATGGGCTATGCTTTCAGCTTTCTGGGGCTTCTTTCTGGCTCAGGGCCTGATCGCTGGAATTACGCTCATCGATGGCCCCTGACCCGATATGGTTCACCCGGATTGATCAGCGCGCTCCTGAAAGTCTCCGGCGGATCGACGAAAGCGCGTGAGGATTTCCGTCAGCGCCGTGAGGTCCTCCGAGCCAAAACCCGGCCGGGAAAACACCTCAGCGTTCAGGGCAGCAGCTGCGACGGGCACCAGCTTCCTGCCGGCCGGAGTGATCTCCACCAGAACGGTCCGCCCGTCGGAAGGATGCGGTCGCCGTTCGGCCAGTCCCGCCTGTTCCAGCCGGTCCACGGCGTTGGTGACCGACGTCGGATGCACCTGCAGCCGGGCGCCCGCCTTGGCCATGGGCAGCGCCCCGGTGGCGGTGAAACCGAGGAGGGCTAAAAGTTCAAAACGGGAGAAGGTCAGGCCAAACGGCTTGAGAACACTTTCCACCCGGGTGAACAGGATCTGTGACGTCCGCATGACGGCTGTCACAGCAGCCATGCCGTCCGCCGCGTCCCCCCAGCCGTGTTCCTCCCAGTGCCGCCGCGCCTGCTCGATGGGATCCTGCGCCAGGGGCTTGGAGGACGCCGTCACCCCCGGAGCTCCGGAAACTCGTCATCCCGGTATTCGACGCCGGACCGCACCGCACCGCCGTCGTTCTCCAGAGCCCGCAGCTGGACCCGGCGGATCTTTCCGGACATCGTCTTGGGCAGCTCATGGAATTCCAGCCGCCGCACCCGCAGGTAGGGAGCCAAATGTTCACGGGCATACGCCAGGATCGACAGGGCAGTTTCCCGGTTGGGCTCCCATCCCTCGGCCAGCGCCACATAGGCCTTGGGCACCGCCAGGCGAAGCTCATCGGGGGCGGGAACGACGGCGGCCTCGGCCACCGCCGGATGTTCAATCAGCACGCTCTCCAATTCAAACGGACTGATCTTGTAATCGGAGGCCTTGAACACGTCATCGGTGCGGCCAACATAGGTGATGTAGCCGCCGGGGTTTCGGACCGCCATGTCGCCGGTGTGAAAATAGCCGCCGTCCATGACTGTCCGGGTGCGCTCCGGATCACCCCGATAGCCGGTCATCAGGTTCAGCGGTGTTCCGGCGAGGTCCAGGCAAATTTCTCCTTCATCGGCGGGCTCTCCGGTCGCCGGATCGATGATGACCACCGGAACTCCGGGCAGCGGGCGGCCCATGGAACCCGGATGCAGGTCGGCTCCCGGAGTGTTCCCCACCAGAGCCGTGGTTTCGGTCTGGCCGAACCCGTCCCGGATGGACAGCCCCCAAGCCGCCTGGACCTTGGAAATCACTTCCGGATTCAACGGTTCACCGGCACCAATCAGCTCCCGCAGCGCACCCGGCCGCTCCCCCAAGCTGGACTGGATCATCATCCGCCACACCGTCGGCGGTGCGCACAGGCTCGTCACCCCTGCCCGGTGCATCTGCTCCAGCAGGGCCTGAGGGCAGAAGCGCGCGTAGTTGTAGATGAAGATGGTGGCTTCCGCGTTCCACGGAGCAAAGAAGCTGCTCCAGGCATGCTTGGCCCAGCCCGGCGAGCTGATGTTCAGGTGCACGTCCCCGGGCTGCAATCCCAGGAAATACATGGTGGACAGGTGCCCCACCGGATAAGACACCTGCGTGTGCTCCACCAGTTTTGGCCGGCTGGTGGTCCCCGACGTGAAATAGAACAGCAGCGGATCGCCGGCGTCGGTAACGGTATCCAGCTGGACCGGATCCGCCGAGTAGGCCTGGTGGTAGTCCAGCCAGCCGCCACTTTGCAGACGGTCCGCGCCGCCGTCAAAAATGCCCCCGCCAACCAGAATCTTCCCGTAGTCCCCGTTAATGCCGTCGAACTTTGCGGCATCGGCGGCATTGGCGATGACCCAGCGCGCGCCTCCGCGGCTCATCCGGTCCACGAGGTCCGCACTGGCCGCCGCGGAGGCGGTGGGCATGATCACGGCGCCAAGCTTCATGGCCCCGAGCATGCTCTCCCAGAGTTCCACCTGGTTGCCGAGCATCAGCATGACCGGGTCCCCCCGGCGCACTCCCTGCTCCGAGAGCCAGGCGGCAACCTGGTCGGAGCGGCGGACCATGTCATCAAAGCTGTACTTCTGCTCCGATCCGTCCTCTTCCACAATCCACAGGGCGCAGGCGGAGTTGCCGCGGGCCATGGCATCGAACCAGTCCACCGCCCAGTTGAACTGACCTTGAAGCCGGGGCCAGGCAAAGGACTCCACAGCCAACTCATAGCTGCCGGACAGGGCGAGCAGCTCGTCCCGTGCGGCCCGGAACAAAGTGGTGGCGCTGTTCTGGTTCATCGTCCCTCTTCCGTAGGCTCTCTACTGTCAGTTGCGCTGCCGGCTGTGGTCCCTAACGGGGTCCCGCCCGGTCCCGTCCAGGTGAAGACCGGTTCCTCCTTGGCCAGGAACGCCCGAACGCCGATGACGGGATCCGGTGCCGCGGCCATCTCCTGCTGCCAGCGGTTGCTGGCCTGCTCCAGTGCTGCGCTCCCGCCAGCGCCGCCCGCACCGCCCGCGCCGACGGCCGCCATAATATCCACCAGTTCCTTCATGGCCTGCAGCGAGAGCTGGGAGCGGCCGGCCAGGCGGTGCGCAAAGGAGGCGACGTCGGTCCAGAAGTCGGCCTGCGGAATAACCCGCTCCACCAGACCCAGCCGCAGCGCCTGTTCGGCGGGAACAAAGTCGCCGCTGAACAGCAGGTATTTGGCGGCGCCGGGGCCCGCGAGCCGGACCAGCCGCTCAATCCCGGACAGCGGATAGACAATGCCGATCTTCGCCGGCGTGATGCCAAAAACGGCGCGGTCCGAGGCCAGCCGGAAATCACACGCTCCTGCCACCTGCCACGCTCCGCCCAGACAGTAGCCGTCCACGGCGGCAATCACCGGTTTGGGGAACTCCGCAATGGCCTCCTCCCCCGCCGTGACGTCACCGCCGTCGTGCAGTCCGTTCTCCGGATTGTGCAGGATGACCGACAGATCGGAGATGTCCGCTCCGGCCGAGAAGTCCTCGCCGTCACCGCGGATGATCACCACCTTGACGGCGGGATCCTCCGCCAGCGGAGCGAGTACGACCGCGAACTGGCGCCACATGCGCGCGGTCAGGGTGTTGCGGCGGCAGGGGTTGGACAACGTTAGCGTTGCCACGGGACCGTTCCGGGTGAGGCGCAGGGTGCCTTCGCTCATCGATTCCCCCGCCTGTTCACTCATCCCTCAGCCGCGCAGCTTGACGTTGATCTGCTTGGTCTGGGTAAACCCGGCCAGCATGCCCTCCAGCGACACCTCGCGGCCGATGCCGCTCTGCTTGTAGCCGCCGTAGGACTGGCCCACCACCTGACCGCCGCCCTGGTTGACCTGCACCCAGCCGGCGTCCACCCGATGGGCGGTGTTCAGCGCGTTGTCCAAGTTGTGCGACCAGACGTAGGCGGCCAGTCCGTAATGCGAGTCGTTGGCCATGCGGATGACGTCTTCGGTGTCGCGCCACGGAATGGCGACGAGCACGGGCCCAAAGATTTCCTCCTGTGCCAGGCGGAAGTCGTTCCGTCCGCCGCCAAACACGGTGGGCAGGTGGAAGTAGCCCTCGGTCAGCGGACCCTCCTCCGGAACATTGCCGCCCAGGAGCGTCTTCATGGAGCTGCGGCCGTCATCAAGGTAGCCGCTGATGGAGGAGAACTGGCTGTTGTTGATGATGGCCCCCATGTCCGTGGCCTCATCCAGGGGATTGCCCACCACCAGGGCGCCCAGCTTAACGGTGAGACGCTCGAGGACCTCGTCATAAATGTCCTCGTGCAGGAACAGCCGGGACCCGGCCGTGCAGCTCTGGCCCTGCCGGGTGAAGCGCGACGCCAGCAGCAGGCCGTCAATCAGGTCCTCGTCCACGGCATCCGGAAAGACGATCGACGGGTTCTTTCCTCCCAGTTCCAGGGAGACATGGGCCAGCCGCTCTCCGGCGGTGCGGGCAACGCCGCGGCCCACCTCGGTGGAACCGGTGAAGGAAACCTTGTCCACGCCGGGATGCTCCGCCAGTGCCGCGCCGATGATGCTTCCGCGCCCGGTCAGGGCGTTGACCGTCCCGGCCGGCAGGTGCCGTGCGCAGATCTCGGCGAGCAGCAGGATGGTGAGCGGGGCGTCGTCGGCCGCTTTGAGGATCACGGTGTTGCCGGCTGCCAGTGCCGCGGGGAGCTTGAAACCGGCAATCATCAGCGGCGAGTTCCACGGCAGGATGCAGGCCACCACGCCCAGCGGTTCCAGCCGCGTGTACTGCAGCTGACCGTCGCCGGCCGGCAGGGTTACGCCCTTAACCTCCCCGGCAATGCCTGCGAAGTAGCGGAACAGCGCCACGAGCGTCGTGACCTCCGGACGGGCCTGGGTGCGCAGGGCGTTGCCGGTGTCCAGGGCCGTCAGGCGGGCAAAGTCCTCCGCCCGCTCCTCAATGTCGTCCGCGATCAGGGCCAGCGCCCGCGCCCGGACGGTGAAGTGGAGGCTGCGCCAGCCGGGGAACGCTTCGCGCGCAGCACTCACCGCACGGTCCACATCCTCGGGGCCTGCGGCCGGAACCCGCGCAATCACGGTTTCCCGCCTGGCAGGGTTCATCACGTCCCGCCACTGCCCTGAGGCTGCGTGAACCGGTTCCCCGCCGATCCACATGGGCTGGTCGACGCCGGCCAGAAAGGAGCTGTCATCGGAAGTGCCGTTGGTTCCGGCCACCGGTTCCGACGGGATGTTGAGCTGGGTCATGCTGCCTCGTCTCGAGTGGGATTCTGCGGTGAGTTCCTGGCGCTGGTGGTCTGGCGGGGCTGATCAGCGGTGCTTGAAGTCCGGCTTGCGCTTCTCGATGAATGCGGCCATGCCTTCCTTCTGGTCTTCCAGGGCGAAGACGGAGTGGAACACCCGGCGCTCGAAGCGGATACCGGAATCCAGGGTCGTTTCAAACGCGGCGTTCACCAGCTCCTTGCCAAGCATGGCCACCGGCGCGGACATGGAGGCGATGGTTTCCGCAGTGGTGCGGGCGTCGTCGAGCAGGTCAGCGGCAGGCACCACGCGGGAGACCAGGCCGGCCCGCTCGGCTTCCTCAGCATCGATGATCCGGCCGGTGAGGATCATTTCCATGGCCTTGGCCTTGCCCACCGCGCGGGTCAGGCGCTGCGAGCCGCCAATGCCGGGGATCACGCCGAGCCTGATTTCCGGCTGGCCAAACGTGGCGGTGTCCGCGGCGATGATGAAGTCGCACAGCAGCGCCAGTTCGCAGCCTCCGCCCAGGGCATGGCCGGCGACGGCGGCGATCACCGGGGTGCGCACGGCTGCGAGGGCGTCCCAACCGCGGAACCAGTTCCCCAGATACATGTCCATGTAGGTCTTTTCGGACATTTCCTTGATGTCCGCGCCGGCGGCAAACGCCCGTTCGGATCCGGTGATAACAACGGCGCCGATGTCCGGATCATTGTCCAGCTCCGTCGCCGCCGACACCACGTCCTGCATCATCCCGAAGTTCAGTGCGTTCAGTGCCTTGGGCCGGTTCAGGGTAATGATGCCCACCCGTCCACTGCGCTCCAGGAGGATGTTCTTGTACTCGCTCATACTGCTCCGCTCTGTCCTGCCGACTGCTGCCCGGCAGTGTTGCTGTTGTCATAGGTGCTGCTGTTGTTGTCACCGGGACCGCCGTCCGTGGCGGCACGGATGGTGTTGATGACGGCCGAAAAATCTTCTCCTCCGCCGCCGGCATCTGTGAGCTCCCGGAAGATCTCCCCGGCCCGCCGGCCGAGGTCGGCACGGACACCGGTGGAGTCCAGTGCATCGGCGGCCAGGCCCAGATCCTTGGCCATCAGGGCCGCGGCGAATCCGGGCCGGTATTCCCGGTTGGCGGGGCTGGCCGGCACCGGACCGGGAACCGGACAGTTGGTGGTCAGCGCCCAGCATTGGCCGGACGCTGCCGAAGCCACATCAAAAAGGGCCTGGTGGGTCAGGCCGAGTTCCTCGCCCAGGACAAACGCTTCGCTGACGGCAATCATGGACACGCCAAGGATCATGTTGTTGCAGATCTTGGCGGCCTGGCCGGCTCCGGGCCCGCCGCAGTGCACCACGCGCCCGCCCATCACCTCGAGCAGGGGCAGCGCCGCGGCAAAGTCCTCCTCCGCTCCGCCCACCATGAAGGTCAGGGTTCCCGCTTCGGCGCCCACCACACCGCCGGACACCGGTGCGTCCAGGCCGCGGTGACCGGTCTCCAGCATCAGTGCGTGGGCCGTGGTGGCGTCCTCTACGGAAATGGTCGAGCACTCCAGAAACAGGGCATCGGGGGCCGCTGCCGCGAGGAGGCCCCGCGTGTCTCCGTCTCCTGAGAGTGCGTTGAGCACATGCGTTCCGGTGGGCAGCATGGTGATCACGACGCCGGCTCCGGACACCGCTTCGTGGGCCGCGGCCGCCATCCGGATACCCGCGGCAGCGGCTTTGTCCGCGGCGGCGGGCACCGGGTCATAGCCGGTGACGGAATAGCCCGCGGCCACCAGGTTGGCGGCCATGGGACCGCCCATGTTGCCGAGCCCGATGAAACCAATCTGCAGGTGCTGCTCCTGTCTTTGCGTGTTCCGGTCGGCTGTCATCGCTGCTCCTGACTGATCAAATGACCGTCGTTTCCCGCGGGCTGCCGGTTCTCCCACAGCTGATGCCGACCGTTCAGCGGCGCAAAATAGGAATCGACGTCTGCCTGCCGCACCTCCTCCAGCGTGGCCGGTGTCCACTGTGGGGTCCGGTCCTTGTCGATGACCTGCGCCCGGACACCCTCGGCGAAGTCCGGTGCGGTCAGGGCATGCAGAGAGACGCGGTATTCCTGTGCCAGCACGCTCGGCAGGTCTGGAAGTTCCCGGGCCCGGCGCAGCGACGCCAGCGTCACCTTGAGCGCAGACGGGGACTTGGCCAGTACGACGGCGGCTGCTGCGTGCGCGTCCTTGGCCTCCGACCGGAGCAGCGCGTCAATGATGGTCTCAACGTCGTCGTGTGCGTAGCAGTCATCGATCCAGTCCCGGGCTGCGGCAAGGGGCGCGGCGGGTGGCTCCTGCGCGAATTCCTGCAGGACTTCCTCCACCTGCCTCTTCTCCAGTGCCGCCGCCAGCTCACCAAGCCGGGAGCTGTCCACATAGACGTCGGCCAGCCCCAGGAGCAGGGCGTCGGCTCCCGTCATGGTTCCTGCGGTAAGGGCTGCGTGCGTGCCCAGCTCACCCGGTGCCCGGGAGAGCAGGTAGGTGCCTCCGACGTCGGGTATGAAACCGATTCCCGTTTCCGGCATGCCCACCTTTGTGCGTTCGGTGACGACCCGGTGCCGTGCATGTGCCGAGAGGCCCACACCGCCGCCCAGCACAATACCGTCCATCAGTGCCACATATGGTTTCGGATAACTGCTGATCCGGGCGTTGAGTTCGTACTCCTCGGCCCAGAATCGGGCCGACTCCGCACCGCCGTTGCCGGCATCGCGGTAGATGGCCACAATGTCACCGCCGGCACACAAGCCGCGCTCTCCGGCGCCGGAGAGCAGGACGGTGGCCACGCCGTCGTCGTGCTCCCACTCATCCAGGGCCCCGCTGATCAGGGAAACCATGGTGGCCGTGAGCGCGTTGATTGCCCTGGGCCGGTTCAGGATGATGTGTCCCAGGTGTCCGCTGCGTTCGAGGCGGACCTCGGGTTCAGGGTTTTCCTTGAGTTCAGAAGTTTCGCTCATGTCAGGCCTCCGCCAGCGTTCGGCCGACAATGAGCTGCATAATCTCGTTGGAGCCTTCCAGGATTTGGTGAACCCGCAGGTCCCGAACAATTTTCTCCACACCGTATTCGGAGAGATAGCCGTAGCCGCCGTGCAGCTGCAGCGCTTCGTTGGCTACGTTGAACGCGTTGTCAGTGGCCACCCGTTTGGCAATGGCGCAGAGGTGAACAACGTCGGGCGCTCCCCGGTCCAGCGCATCGGCACCCCGCCACAGCATGGTCCGCGCGGTCTGCAGATCCATTTCCATGTCCGCCAGGCGGAACAGCAGGGAGGACTGCTCGATGAGCGGTTTGCCGAAAGCGGTGCGCCCCTTCAGGTGCGCCACGGTCTTGTCCAGTGCTGCCTGCGCTCCGCCCAGGGAACACGCTCCCATGTTGAGGCGGCCGCCGTTCAGGCCCTTCATGGCAATGCCGAAACCGGCACCTTCTTCGCCCAGACGGTTGGCCGCCGGCACCCGCAGATCGGTGAAAATCACCTGTGCGGTGGGCTGGGCATTCCAACCCATCTTGCGCTCGGGCGGCCCAAAGGAGAGGCCCGGGGTGTCTGCCGGCACCACAATGGCGCTGATACCGCGCGGGCCCGCACCGCTGGTGCGGGCCATGACGATGTAATAGCTGGAGGATCCGGCCCCCGAGATGAACTGCTTGACGCCGTTGAGCACGTACTCGTCGCCGTCCCGTTCGGCCTTGGTGGTCAGCGCCGCCGCGTCCGAGCCCGCTCCCGGCTCGGTCAGGCAGTAGCTGCCCAACGCCTGCATGGATGCCAGTTCCGGAACCCATTGGGCCCGCTGGTCCGCGGTGCCAAAGGTGTCAATCATCCACACCACCATGTTGTGGATGGAGATATAGGCCGCAATGGACGGATCCGCCTTGGAGAGTTCTTCAAAAATCACCACCGCGTCCGAACGGGACAGACCCGAACCGCCGTATTCCTCCGAAGCGTAGATTGCTCCCATGCCGAGTTCTCCGGCCTGAGCCAAAACGTGGACCGGAAAGTACTTTGTCTCATCCCATTTCGCGGCATTGGGTGCCAGGGCATCGGAAGCGAATTCCGACACCATATCTCTGATGGCCCGCTGGTCCTCCGTGAGTCCGAACATTCCCTGCCCTTCATTGGTGCCGTGACGCCCAACTTACTTGGACTCCCTAGTAATTACTAGGGGCAGTTTCCGGGGTTCACGGCCAACAAATTCCGGACGGCGTCATACGTCAGTTTGCTGCCGGATCTTCCTGCCCGGTCACGGGGCTTAATCTGCGTTCACCGCGGGCCATCTACTTTGGCCCGCCCCGGAGCCGGGGCCTAACGTTTCGAAGCTGCGGGTCATTTGTCCGCAGCTTCACAACGCTTGAGGAGTACCCCATGCTGATCTCCGGCCTTTTTGTAGGCATGGCTCTGGGCTTTGTTATGCAGCGCGGCCGCTTTTGCGTGACCGGCGCCTTCCGCGATATCTGGGTTACGCGCAACACTCGCTGGCTCACCGCCTTCCTTGTGGTGGTTGCCGTCCAGAGTGTCGGTGTCTTTGCCCTGGATGCCGCCGGCGTCATTACTCTCGCCTCCGGTGCCTTTCCGTGGCTGGCCACGATCATTGGCGGATTTGTTTTCGGATTCGCCATTATCCTTGCCGGCGGCTGTGCTACCGGAACGTATTACCGTGCCGGCGAGGGCCTGGTGGGCAGCTGGCTTGCACTGATGACATATGCGTTGTTTGCCGCCGTCATGAAGACCGGTCCGCTGTCCGGCTTCAACACTGCCATGCGGTCCGTAACCGTTGAGCAGAGCACTTTCTATTCGGTCCTGAACGTTTCGCCCTGGATCTTCGTGGCCCTGTTGGTTGCCGGCGTAAGTCTGGCGGTCCGGCATCACCTGAGCAAACCGCGTTTCACGATGGCCACCCCGCCGGCGTCGAAAACCGGGCTGGCTCACCTGCTGTTCGAAAAGCCGTGGAACGCCTTCGCCACCGCAGCGATCATTGGGCTGATCGCCATTGCCGCCTGGCCGCTGAGCTGGGCCACGGGACGCGAAGCCGGCCTGGGAATCACCACGCCGTCCTCCAACGCCGTGAACTACTTCGTCACCGGCGATCCCGAGCTGGTGGACTGGGGCGTGCTCCTGGTTGCCGGCATCCTGGTTGGGTCCTTCATTGCCGCCAAGAGCAGCGGAGAATTCCGCATCCGCGTTCCCGATGCCGCCACCGTGGTGAAGAGCCTGAGCGGCGGCGCACTGATGGGAGTCGGAGCGGCCCTTGCCGGCGGCTGCACCATCGGCAATGCCAAGGTGGAGACCGCGCAGTTTAGCTTCCAGGGCTGGACGGCCCTGGTGTTCATGATCCTGGGCACCGGTCTGGGCGCACGGCTGACCATTATGAACCGCGGGCCGGCAGCCGGATCAGGTGCTGCAGGAAAGTCACCCGCCCGCACAGCAGCTCACGGCTAGTCGCAGCGCCGCCCAAAAGAACCACACCGCAAGAAAACCATCCCGCCCTGTTCCGGGCGGCCGTTGAAAGGAAATTTTCCGCATGGCACAGGTAACCCTTGAAACCAACGGACAGGTCTGCCCCTTCCCCCTGGTTGAGGCCAAGGAGGCCATGACCACGCTGGCTTCCGGAGACGAGCTGGTCATCCATTTCGACTGCACCCAGGCCACCGATGCCATTCCCCGCTGGGCTGCGGAGAACAGCTACCCGGTGACCGACTTCTCCAAAATCGGCCCGGCGCAGTGGTCCATCACGGTACAGAAGGCCTGACCCGGCGGCCGGCAGTCTCAGCGGCTGAAAGCCTCAGCGGCTAGCGGCGTCAGCGGCTCGCCCGGGCTGCGAAGGTGGTAATCCGCTGCCGCGTGTCAGCGGAGGACGCCATTGACGCGATCGTCTCGGCCTCCAGCTGCAGATGCTCCCCGTAACCGGCCAGGCTGCGGGCACGCAGCAGCCGTTTGGTGGGCCCGAGGGTGGCAACGGCCCCGGAGGCCAGCTGTTCCCCCAGTTGCCGTGCCCTCGAGGCAAGGTCCGCGGACGGGAGAAGTTCGTTCACCAGCCCCCACTCCAGTGCGTCGGTGGATCCTGCCGTCCGGCCGGTCAGGCACATCTCGGCCGCCCGGCGCGGACCAACCACTTCGGGGAGCAGATAGGACACCCCGCAGTCCGGTGTCAGCCCCACTCCCGCGTAGGCGGCCAGAAACCGCGCCTTCGGCGAGGCCAGGATAAAGTCCGTGTTCAGCACCAGCCCCAGGCCGGCCCCTGCCGCGGGTCCGTCCACCACGCCAATGCTGATCAGCCGGGACCGTGCCAGCGCCAGAACAAACTCATGCAGCTTGACCGCAAGTTCCCTGAGGAAACCGCCCTGGTCGGCGGCTGCGGCCATGGCAGCAACGTCCCCTCCAGCGCAGAAAAAACGCCCCGCGCCCTGCAGCAGGAGCACATGGGTATCCGTCCGAGATTCGGTGTCTGCGAGCGCGGCCCCCAGCTCTCCGGCCAGCTCCGGGTCCAGGGCGTTGGCCTGTTCGGGCCGGTTCAGCGTCAGCCGCGCCAGCGCGCCGTCGTACTCCAGAGTGAGATGGCGATAGGCCATGAAAGTGCCTCCTGTGCAGAGTGGTCCGGGCTGCGCGCCAGTCTAACCGCCCCGGACCCGTTCTTCCCCTGCGGGGTCCAATGGGACAGAATGTGGGCCAACAGGGCCGTGGGCGCATCGAAGGTGCGGCGGCGCACAGCATTCAACTCCGGGGGTACCGCATGTCCGTCAACCCGCTCATCTCCTTCTCCCGGAGTCAGTCCCTGGGAGATCTGCCCCGGCGCACCGCCCACCGCTTTCCGCAGCGCACCGCCGTTGTGGACGGTCCGGTACGCCTGACGTTCGCGGAGTTTGAGCAGGCGGTGGCATCGGCCGCGTCGGCTCTCCGGGCACACGGCATGGAGCCCGGCGACCGGCTGGCCCTGCTCTCCCGGAACAACTGGCAGTTTGCGGTGCTGGCGTTTGCCACCGCCCGCGCCGGAGTGGTGCTGGTGCCGATCAATTTCATGCTCGGGGCCGATGAGGTTGCCTACCTCCTGGACCACAGCGGTGCCACCGCGTTCGTGGTCCAGGACGGGCTGGTCTCCGTCGCCGAAGCGGCCATGGACGCTGCGGACACGGACGGCATCGTTGTGCGCTCCTGCATTTGCAGCGGAACCGGGGCCGCGCCTTCCGGGTGGGGGAACGTGCAGGACTGGATGGAGTTCGACGGCGCGGCGCCGGAGGTTACGGTGCCGGGGGTTACGGTGGCGGACGATGATCCGGTGCGCCTGATGTACACCTCCGGCACGGAGTCCCGCCCCAAAGGTGCACTGATGTCCAGCCGGTCCCTGCTGTGGGAATACGTCTCGGCGGTGGTGGACGGCAACATGGGTTCCGACGACGTTGACCTGCACACCCTGCCGCTCTACCACTGCGCCCAGCTGGACTGCTTTCTGGGACCGGACATCTATCTGGGTGCCACCAGCATCATCCTGCCGGCTCCGGATCCGGCGGCCATTCTGGCCGCGATTGAACGTGAGCGAGTCACCAAGTTCTTCGCCCCGCCCACGGTCTGGATTTCGCTGCTCCGCTCGCCGCACTTTGATGCCGCCAACCTCTCCTCCCTGCGCAAGGGCTACTACGGTGCGTCCGCCATGCCCGTGCAGGTGCTCAAGGAGCTGGCGCAGCGCCTGCCGGAGGTGCGGTTCTGGAACTTCTACGGCCAGACGGAAATGGCTCCGGTGGCCACCATCCTGGGACCGGAGGACCAGCTGACGCATGCCGGATCCGCCGGCAGGCCGTCCCTGAACGTGGAGACTGCGGTGGTGGACGACGACGGCCGCCCCGTTCCCGCCGGCACCGTCGGGGAAATCGTGCACCGCAGCCCGCACGCCACGTTGGGCTACTACCGCGATCCCGACCGCACGGCAGAGGCCTATTCCGGCGGCTGGTTCCATTCGGGTGACCTGGGATATTTCGACGAGGGCGGTTACTTGAGCGTGGTGGACCGCAAAAAGGACATGATCAAGACCGGCGGGGAAAACGTCGCCAGCCGCGAGGTGGAGGAAGCCATCTACCTGCTGGACGGTGTGGCCGAGACTGCGGTGTTCGGCGTTCCCCATCCGCACTGGGTGGAGGCGGTCGCGGCGGTGGTGGTGCCGCGGCCGGGAGCCGAGCTGACCCCCGAGGCCGTGATGGCACATACCCGCAGTGTCCTTGCCGGCTACAAGACACCCAAATACGTGGTGATTGCGGACGCGCTGCCCAAGAATCCCAGCGGCAAGATCGTCAAGCGCCTGCTGCGCGGCGAGCATTCCGCTCTGGGGCAGGAGGCCCCGGCCGGGGATATTGCCACGGCGCCCTAGCTGTCCTCCCGCCGCCGGGGGCCGCACTTACCGGCGGGTGCCGGCTTTGTCCAGGCCTCCGCGGAGGAACTCGCGGGCGCCAACCGCCAGGTCGAAACTGTCCTCCCACGTGTTGCGCCAGATCGCGAGGTCCGAGGACAAGGTGGGATGGACAACCTTGGAGGAGAAGGACTCAAAGGTGATGACGCCGTCGTACTCCGCTTCGGCCAGCGACGCGAAGGTCTCGGTCCAGGGCACGGATCCGGTTCCAAGCTGGCCGCGGTGGCTCTCGCCGACGTGGAAATACGCCAATTTACCGGCTGCCGCGGTGGCAACGATGGCATCCCGGAAACTGCGTTCCTCAATGTTCATGTGGTAGGTATCCAGATGGATGCCCACATTGTCGCGCCCAACATCATTTACGAAGTCGAGAGCCTGCTCCGCGGTGTTGAGGACGTTCGTTTCATATCGGTTCACCACCTCCAGCCCCACCCGGATCCCCGATTTTGCTGCCTCATCGGCCAGCAGGGCAATGGACTGTACCGAGTTGCCGCGCCCGGCAGCGCTCACCGGTTCCGTGTACCGGCCCAGCTTGGAATAGATCACACCACCTATGTAGTTCCCGCCCAGTTCGGCCACCATTTCGGCCACGCCAAGCAGGCGCTCGCGGCCGGCCCGGACAATCTGCGGATCAGTGCTGGATACGTCAGTGGCCTCATCCAGTCCCAACGTGGCCGAGACGGACAACCCGTTGTCAGCGAGAAGCGTCCGGATGTAGTGAAGGTCAAGGGCGCGCGGATCAACCGGCGGCAGTTCAATGAGCGAGTACCCTGCCCGGGCGGTACTGGTGATGGCGTGCTCCGCCTCGGGTTTGCTGAATCCGCCCACCCACACCATGCCGTGGATACCGATGGTGTTCATGTTGTTCCTCCATAGCGGCGGGTGGCGATGCCGTTGAGCAGCGCGGCGAGAATCAGGACGGTACCTAGGGCAAACAGCTGAATCTGGGCGCCGGTGTTGCCGGCGAAGAGCAGCAGCAGGCCGGCGTTGAGCCAGACAATCAGCAGGGCCGCCAGAACCACTCCGGAGACCCGGCCAATGCCGCCGGTAATGGCCACACCGCCAAGGACTGCAATGGTGATCGCCGGCAGGGCCATTCCATTGCCGGAAACTCCGGCGTCCGGCCTGGCCGAAGCAAACTGTGCCACCGTCACCACCGCCACCAGGCCGGAAAGAACGCCGGACAGCAGGTAGGCACCGAACCGGGTGCGGCGGGTATCAATGCCTGCCCACTGGGCGGCAGTGTTATTGGTGCCAACGGCAAAGATCCGCCGTCCGTACGCAGTCCTGGCCAGCAGGAACCAGATACAAAGCACGGCGGGGATCAGGAAGGTGAAAATGCCCAGCGGGATGTTGGGGATGTTGTGCCCGATCACGGGCAGCTCCACCGCTTTGGCAGTGGCATAAAAGTCCTGGATTCTGGGGGTGCTGATGGGCCGCTGGTTGTTGATGACCACCGCCAGCGATTTGAACGCGTAAAAGCTGGCCAGGGTTGCAATCAGCGGTGGAAAACCCAGATAGGCCACCAACACGCCGTTTACAGCGCCGCAAAGTGCGCCGAAAACCACGGCGGCGAGAATGCTCACCGGCAGGGAGAATTCCCACAGGCCGTAGGTGAAGCCAAAGACCATTCCGGTGAGGGAGACGATTGCCCCCACCGATAGATCGATCCCGCCGCGACCTGAAAGGATCACTACTAATTCCGCCAAAGCCAGCATGGTTAGGGGTACGGCATTGATCAGGGCTGCGGACATGTAGTCGGCGTTGTACTCGCCGGCCATATACCCGGCGGAACTCAGGGCGCTCATCACGGCAACAACCAGGACCAGCAGCACCGCCAGCAGGACGGTCCGCTGGGTTACCAGCGCCTTCAGCAGCCGGGGACCCAGCGGAGCCTTGGGCAACAGGCCGGTGGCCAGGAAATCCTCTGCGGCGCTCATGGCTTCCTCCTGGCCCGTTGGCGCAGGATGTCGGCGCCCACCGCAATAATGATGAACAGCCCCACGAACAGGTCCGCCAGCTGTGACGGCCACCCGAGCTGCGTCACCCCGGAAGCCACGCTCTGCACCAGCAGCGCGCCCAGCACCGTTCCGAGCACCGATCCGCGGCCGCCCAGGATCGATGTTCCCCCGATCACGACGGCGGCGATCACCGCTAGTTCGCGCCCGCTCCCTACGCTCTGGTCAAGGGTGGAGGTGCCCAGGGCAATGGTGAAGCAGGCGGCCAGGCCCACCAGCAGTCCGGTGAGCGTGTAGGCGATCAGCAGTTGCCGTTTCACCCGGACGCCGGCCAGCCTGGCTGCTTCCATATCGCCTCCTACCGCGAAAAAATGACGGCCACCGGGAGTATGCCGCAGATACCACCACGCCGCCGCTGCGACGAGAAGAGTGATGAAGAAGCTGTGGGGAACGCCGGCGGTCCTTCCGGCTTCTCCCCTGCCGAAAAACGCAAAGGTATCCGGAATGCCGTTGACTGTGGCCGAGCCGAAAATCCGCAGGCCCAGGAAGAGGAACAGGTTTGCGGTCCCGAAGGTGATGATGATGGCGTGCACCCGGCCAAAAGCGATCAGCAGTCCGTTGAGGGAGCCCAGGGCGGCGCCCAGCGCCATGGAGATGAGCATGGCCGGAAGCAGCGGCAATCCGCCGTCCACCAGGAGCTTCGCGGTCACCACCGAAGTGACCATCAGAGCAGCAGCCACCGATATGTCGATGCCGCCGGTGATAATCACAATGGTCATGCCCACACCGATCAGTGCAATCGGTGCCACCGAGGTGAGCAGCGGCTGGAGAGATCCCGGGGTCAGAAAGGACGAGGTCATAAACCCCAATGCCGTCCACAGCACCGCAATGACGCCGATGAGGACCAGTTCCTGGCCGGTGACGGGAAACGGCAGGATCCGGCTGCGGATCTGCGGTGCCCCGGAAACCGCCCGCGCCGGCGCTGAATGCGGGGTGCCGGCAGTCATGGGGTCCTTCCGTCCGGCGTTGGATCCTGTGACTCTCCCGCAGCTGCCGTGAGCACATCCACCTGCGTTGTTTCGGGCCCGAACTTCGCCGTTATGGTGCCGGCGCGGACCACCAGGATGGAGTCACAAAGACCCATCACTTCCGTCAGATCCGAGGTCGCCACCAGCACCGCGCTGCGCTGGTCTGCGAGTTCGGCGATGATGCGGTGGATCTCCTCCTTGGCACCAATGTCGACGCCCTGGGTGGGTTCCACCAGGACCAGCAACCGTGGCCGGCCAACAAGCTGCCGGGCGAGGACAACTTTCTGCGCGTTGCCGCCGGACATGGCACTGATCGGCGTTTTTTCATCAGGGGTACGGATGGACAACTGCCGGATCAGGTCCCGGGCCGTTCGTGTTTCACTGCGCCGGTTGACCAGAAAGTGAGCCCGGCTAAAGAACCGCAGGTGACCCACTGAGATATTGAAGGCAATGGACTGGAAGGAAAACATGCCCTGTGCCTTCCGGTTCGCCGGCAGCAGCGCAATCCCGAGCCGCTGGGCGTGGGCCGGCGAGCGCGGGTCCACACGTCGCCCGCCCAGTGTCATGCTTCCGCCCGAGGGAGCAAGGATCCCGTACAGGGCCGAGGCGACGTCTCCGGCCCCTGAACCGACCAACCCGTAGAGCCCCACAATTTCGCCCCGACGGATGCTAAAGCTGATGTCCCGGAAGCGGCTCCCGGCGCTGAGGCGATCCAGTTCCAGGAAGGGCTCCGGATCTGGAGGCTTCCTTTCCATCCGGTCCCCGGTGAGGACCCCGCCCACCATCAGTTCAGCCATCCGGCGGACGCTGAGCTCGCCGGCGGGCCTCGTTTCGATTGTCCGTCCGTCCCGCATGACGGTGATCTCGTCCGCTATGCGGGAAAGTTCATCGAGCCGGTGCGAAATGTAGATGACGCTCACGCCCTTGGCTACCAGGGCACGGATTACGGCAAACAAGCGGTCAATTTCGGCGTCGGACAGAATGGCCGAAGGTTCGTCGAGGATCAGCACGGACGCGTCGCGGGCCAGTGCCTTGGCGATCGACACCTGCTGTTTCTCGGCGATGGACAACTCGCCCACCGGTACCCGGATGTACTTCTGCGGCAAGCCGATGACGTCAAGCAGATCGGCTACCTCATCAGTGGCCTTGCGCCAATCGATCCGGATCCCCTGGGTGAGCTCGCGCCCTATATAGACGTTTTCCACGACTGTCAGTTCATCAAACAGCTGCGGTTCCTGGTAAACGGTCTCGATGCCCAGGTTCAGGGCACCAACGGTGGAGCCGGCCGTGACGGGCTCGCCGTCAAACATGATGACGCCGGCGTCCGGAACCTCGGCGCCGGAAATGATCCGGATCAGAGTGGATTTTCCGGCGCCGTTTTCCCCGATGAGCGCGTGGACGCTGCCGGGGCGGACCGAAAAATCCGCATTCGTGAGGGCCTGCACGCCGCCAAACCGTTTGGAGATTCCGCGCAGCTCAAGGCGGGGTGCCGTGATCGTAGTGGATGAATCGGCCATCTGTCCTCCTACTCGTTGAGTCATTCACGGTCCCTGCCGCAGCCGGCCCGAGAGCGCGCCCGGTACCCGGACCTGCAGTCGGAGGCTAGTAGTCAAAGTCCCCTACGTTGTCGGCGGTAATGATGAGGGGATCACCCAGCAGCAGCACCTTGGAGCTGCTGTCGAAGGTGATGGCGTCCATTCCCTCCCCCACATTGTTTTCAGCCGCCAGCTCGTTGCCTTCTGCAAGCTGCTGCCCCGTCCATGCCGTGAGATAGCCCAGGTTCTCCACGTTCCACAGCACCGAGGCGCTGGTGGAGCCGTCCTCGAGGTAAGGCGCCATGGACTGCGGTGTTCCCAGCCCTGTAGTGAACACTTCTCCGATTCGGCCGGCATCACGGACAGCCTGTGCCACTCCGGGGGCTGAGGACGTGCACTCCCCCACCAGCCCGGTCAGGTCGGGGTGCGCGTTCATCAAGTCAGTGGCCATGGAAGTGGCCTTGGCCTGGTCCTCGCCGGCGTAGACAATGTCTACGATTTCGGCGTCGGGATATTTTTCGGCGGTGTAGCTTTCCTGCACCGTAATCCAGGAATTGAGGTTTTCAGCGGTCTCACCGCAGGAGACAATCGCGTATTTTCCGGACCCGCCCATCGCCTCCATCATTTGATCCGTCAACGCCTGTCCGATGCCCTCGGCCGAGGCCTGGTTGACGAAGACCTCGCGGACGGAGCCGGGGGCGTCAGTATCCGAGGTAGCCACCTTGATGCCGGCGGCCTGCGCTTCCTGGAGCAGGGGAGCCATGGAATCCGGGTCGTTGGGTGCCACGATCAGCGCGTCCACACCCTGCTGGATGAAGGACCGGACAATATCCGCCTGGGCCGCGGCGTCCGCCGTCGTCGGACCCTGGTAGAGCCACTCGATGCCCATATCCCCGGCGGCTTTTTGTCCGCCGGTGTTCATCGCCTCAAAATAGGGGATGCCGGAGAGCTTGGGGACAAAGGCCACCGTGATGGTTTCATCCCCACCGGTTGCCGCTGTGCCGGAGTCGGCATCATTCTTGCTGGTGCAGCCTGCAGCGGCAAGAAGCACAACCGCTGCTGCCGCCCCGAATACACCTGTCCTGGATGTGCTGCGCATGTTATCTCCCTAGTTCCTGCTGGTTGTTGGTGTCTGTGCTTCTGAGTGCTTCGGCATGGCCGCTTCCCTTCCCCGGATGCGGGGCGGCCACCGTGTGGACTGGTACGTTGCGGCGCTTCCAATCGCGCACAAACGCGTCGCTGATGTGTTCGTCGGTGTACATGCCGGTAATCCGGTCCGGGGCAACAAACGGATGCAGCCCCAGCTGGCCAGCCTTGACGGAGCTGAACATGGCATAGACGGAGGTACAGACGCTGGCCAGGTGGCGCTTGGCGTTCGCTTCTTCAAGTGCCAGTTCAGCGAGTCCGAATTCGAGGGAAATGCTCTTGACTCCGAAGAACCCTTTGGAGATGCGGCCGCGGTCCTTCAAAACATCCTCCACCGGACCCACGAGGGAAGCCGACGAGCGGCGGACTGTACCGCCGGGCATCAGCACCAGGGCATTGGACTGCTCCATGAACAGCGTCGCCACCCGAAGCCCGTTGGTGACGACCAGCAGGTTGCGTCTGCTGAGGAGTTCATGGGCGAGGTAGAAGCAGGTAGTTGAGGCGTCGATGGCGATGGTGTCCCCGTGGTGAACAAGCGGAGCCACGGCCCGGGCCAGGAGGAGCTTGGTTTCGCGTTGGGAGCGAAGCCGAAGGCTGAACGCTCCCTCGTCCGCTGCCTCGGAGGGGACAGCTCCGCCGCGCACCCTGCGCAGTAGCCGGTGACGCTCCATGGCGGCCAGGTCCTTGCGCACCGTGACTTCCGAAACCCCGAAGCGGCAGGCCAGATCACGGACCAGCACGGCGCCCTGGGCGTCAAGTTCCACCAGGATCTCGTGTTCCCGCGCGGCTTCATTGCGGTTGGGTTTCACGCAGGACCTCCGACCACATCGGCGAAAGCAGCCACCGGGACCGGCGACACGTTCAAGTTATGGCAGCGGTACCGGCGGGTCAATGAACGAAGCTCAAAGCCAACCAAGTAGGTTTCGAATGGTCGCTTTCAGCTTTCGTTTATCTCCTGCGCACGTCCCTTTTGACGGCTGGCCAACAGCTGGCCTAGTTTTGCAGCTATATAGACGTGATGTGGATCACCGTCGAACACCGGCAAAAAGGATACGCAGCAATGGAACACAAATACCTCGGCAACAGCGGACTGAAGATCTCCGAGATCATTTACGGCAACTGGCTGACCCATGGCTCCCAGGTGGAGAACGACGTCGCCGCCGCGTGCGTGCGGGCCGCCCTGGACGCCGGGATCAGTACCTTCGATACGGCCGACGCGTACGCCAATACCGCCGCGGAAGCAGTGCTTGGCACCGCCCTGAAGAGCGAGCGCCGGGAATCGCTGGAGATTTTCACGAAGGTGTACTGGCCCACGGGCCCGGCCGGGCACAATGACTCCGGTTTGTCGCGCAAGCACATTATGGAGTCCATCAACGGATCCCTGCAGCGCCTGCAGACCGACTACGTTGACCTGTACCAGGCCCACCGGTACGACTCCGAGACACCGCTGGAAGAAACCATGCAGGCCTTCGCGGATGTGGTGCGCCAGGGCAAGGCCCTGTACATCGGTGTCAGCGAATGGAATGCCGAGCAGCTCAGGGCCGGCCAGGCCCTCGCCAAGGAACTGGGCTTCGCCCTGGTCTCCAACCAGCCGCAGTACAACATGCTCTGGCGCGTGATCGAAGCGGAGGTGGTCCCGGCGTCGGAAGAGCTGGGCATCTCCCAGATTGTCTTCTCCCCCATGGCGCAGGGGATCCTCAGCGGCAAGTACAAGCCGGGAGCTGATCTGCCCGAGGGCAGCAGGGCCACTGATGCGTTGGGCGGCGCTAAGATGATTGGCCGCTGGATGAACGACGACGTCCTGGCCGGGGTGCAGAAACTGCAGCCGATCGCCGATGAGACCGGGCTGACCATGGGCCAGCTGGCCCTTGCCTGGGTGCTGCAGAATCCGAACGTTGCCGGGGCCATCATCGGCGCTTCGCGTCCGGAGCAGATCACCTCCAACGTCCAGGCGGCGGGAGTCGAACTCAAGCCGGACGTTTTGGCCCGGATCGACGCCGCCGTGGGCTCCCTGGCCGAGCGCGATCCGGCCAAGACCCAAGCCCCCGAGGGCCGCCCGTCCTAGCCCGGGGACCTCGAGGCGGGACGGCCGGGAATATCCGCAGCAATTCCCCGGCCACCCGCCTCAGACCGCCGTGAGCGGAGCCCTCGATCCCACCAGGTCATGCGCCAGGTAGAGGGCTCCATGCACGCCCGCACGTTCACCCAGATCGGGGCTGCACACGTAGCCGCTGTCCGGCCGGGTCAGCGGATGCCCGTCCAGGGCACCTCCCACCAGTACCGCCAGCTGGCTCCGGGCGGCAGAGAGCAGTCCGGGCAGCTGAAGGACGCCTCCCCCCAGAATGATGCGGTCCGGCGCCACCGTATAGGTCACGGCTGCAAGCAGCTGGGCCAGGTAATAGGCCAGGACGGGCACGGCTTCGGCAGTCGCCGCGGCGTCCAACAGCTCCCCCGGGCGGCCCCATCTCGCCCTGACAGCCGGTCCGGAGGCCAGACCCTCCGCACAGTCACCGTGAAAGGGACAGATTCCGGGGAAATCGTCCCCGGGGTAGCGCCGCAGAAGCTGGTGACCCATCTCGGGATGACTGCGCTTCAGGAACGGGCTGCCGTCAGCGGCAAAACCGGCACCAATTCCGGTGCCCACAGTCACGTACGCCACGTTTCTGAAACCCGCCCCCGCCCCGGCACGCTGTTCCCCCACCGCCGCGCCGGTCACATCAGTGACCACCTGCAGGGGCACGGTGTCACCCAAACCAAGGGCCCGGGGAACGTCCGTGTTGCGCCACCCCGGTTTTGGAGTGGAGGTAATCCATCCGTAGCTGGGCGAGGAGCTGTCCACGTTAACGGGGCCGAAAGCAGCTAGGCCGACGGCGTCCAGCGCACCTGAGGAAGCATGGCGGTTCAAAAACGACCGAACCGCGCCTAGGGTTTCGGCCGGAGATGTGGTGGGTATGCGGATCTGCTCAATGATGCTTCCCGGCGCCGCGGTCTCAGCAACCGCGCAGATGACCTTGGTCCCGCCGGTCTCGATGCCGGCAATCACCCCTGCCCCCGCCCTGCACCGGCACCTTCGGCGTGATCAGCCCCAACGGTCTCCCCCGCACCGGCGAAGTAATTTTCACCTTCATGAGCAGAGTCGCCGATGCAGCGCAGCACCGGCCAGGCACCGGCCGATGCCGGTGCCGCAGCCAGGGCCGTGCCGTCGCGGCGGGAAACGGTGAACGTTACGGTTTCCCCCGGCAGGACGGTTCGCAGCATCTCGTTTACCCGCAGCAGCGGCGCGGGGACCGCCAGCTCTTCGGCCAGCCGGTCGGCGAAGAGGCAGAGATCCTGCAGGAGGGTGCTGGCCCGGACTGTGACGAGGAGGGTTCCCCCGGAAAGGTCCACGGATGATTCAAACCGCGGAGCCGGAGCGTCAAAGGCAGCGTCGGGAACAAAGAACCACAGCGCCCGGCCGGCCGGGGTTCCGCCGGCATCACCGGCGCTGGACGAGCCGGTACTGAACGAGCCGGCGTTGCCGGCAACCGTGTAATCGGCAACCAGGAACTCCCCCTCCCCGTTGATGCTGGAGGCGAGTCCGCCGTCGAGCGCTACGCGGGTGGTGGAATCGGGAGCCGTTTCCAGCTGATACGAGGCACGGGACACCTCTGTTCCGTGCGCCCGCAATCGGCGGACCTGCACCTCGGTGGACCAGGGAAGCGTTCCGTCGTTGACGGCAACCAGTTCCAGACCTTCCGGTCCGGTGGGGTCAAGGGTGCCGCCGGGAATGCGCGGCACAATGGTCACGAGATGCGCGGCGAAGGAGCGACGCAGGGCAAACCAGACGGGTTTCTCTATCCCGGCACCGTCCACCGCGGACCAGCTCAGCACCGGCCAGCAGTCATTGAGCTGCCAGATGACCACGCCGGCGCACCGTTCCCGGGACCGCAGCCACTCCGCGCCGGCACTCTGGCTCCGGGCCTGGACCACCTGAGTCAAATAGTGCCAGTCCTCGGCCGTCGAAGGAGCACCAAAATACGGCTCCAGGCCTCGGGCCAGTTTTTCCATCCCCCGGTCAGCCCGCATGTGGTGTTCCACCTGGGGGTTGGCGGGCAACAGCCCGCCCTCCGTCACCGCTGCGCGCAGGGTGCTCCACGCTGGCGGGGCGCACCAGCCCATCTCGGAGACGAAAGCAGGATCCACGTCGCGGTAGTGAGCGTAGTCCAGGTCATTCCACACAGTCCAGATGTGCACCGGGCCGCTTTCCGGGTTGTTCGGATGCACATCCAGCGAGCCTGACCAGGGGCTGTTGGGCAGGTAGGGACGGCCGGGATCCACCCGGTCAATGACGGCCGGAAGGATCTCCGTATAGAACTTTGCACCCCAGGAGCGGCCCTGCAGGACCTCACGCCAGCCCCAGTCAAAGTCTCCCCACACGCATTCGTTGCCCCCGCACCACAGCACCAGGCTCGGATGGGCGGACAACCGCGCCACTGCCTGCTCCGCCTCGACGGTGACACTGGCGATCATCTCGGGTGACTCGTCGTAAGCACTGCAGGCAAAGAGGAAGTCATGCCACACCATGAGGCCGCGCTCGTCGCAGCCGTCCATGAACGCATCGGTGGAGAAATAGCCGCCGCCCCAAACGCGCAGCAGGTTAGCCCCGCCGTCAACCGCCTGATCCAACCGTTGGCCTAGCCTCTCAGCGGTCACCTCAGCAATAAAGGGATCCTCGGGAATCCAGTTATAGCCGCGGATCCGGACACGACGCCCGTTCACCACGATCGCCCAGCCGGTGCCGGCTTCGTCAGGGCTTTCGTCAATGGCCACCGACCGCAGTCCCAGCCGGCGTTCCCCGGAAGCCACTGTTTCGCCGTCGTACTGCACTTCGACGGCGAGCGCATACAAAGGCTGGCCGCCCAGCCCCGCCGGCCACCACAGACGGGGCTCGGGCACCGGCAGTTTCACTGTCGTATCCCCTGCCGCCGTCAGCGGCACCGTGCCGCGGGCAACCTCCCTGCCGTCCGGATCGGTCAGTACGGCGGCCAGGCTCAGGCCTTCCCCGTCTCCTGGGAGTTCGACGCCGACGGTGGCGTGCACCGTTGCCTCACCGGCGCCCTCCAGTGTGACGCTGGGACGGATGGAATCGATCCGGGCAACGGACCAGGTCTCCAGCCGGATGGGCTGCCAGATCCCGGCGGTGACATAGTGCGGTCCCCAGTCCCAGCCAAAGTTGCAGGCACTCTTGCGGATGTAGGGATACGGCTCGGCGTAGGGACGCGGAAGCTCGCCAACAACACTCTCGCACTCGTGCGCCGCGTCCCAGGCAGAGCCAAAGGTGATGGCCAGGACGTTTTCGCCCTCCACCAGCAGGTGGCCAACATTCCAGCGCCAGGCAACGTGCTGGTCGGAGGTACGGGCAATCTCCTGGCCGTTCAGGCGTACGACGGCGACGGTGTCCAGTCCGTCGGCAACCAGTTCGGTGCGGGTCTCCGGGGCGTCAGAGGTTTCCGGGGTTTCCTGCTCTGTGCCGTTCCATTGGAAGGAACGTGAATAGGTCCATGTCGAGTGCCCGATCCAAGACTGTTCCAGCTCGCCAAAGCCTGCATCGGGATCCTGCAGCAGCCCGGCTGCCATCAGGTCCGTGTGTACCTGTCCCGGGACGGTGGCGGTCAGCGGCACGCCGGTGCGGGCGTAAGCAGGAGATTCCTCCGGACCGCCCTGCCAGGTCAGGTCCCACAGTCCGTTGAGGTCCAGGCTGTGTCCGGGCCGGGAGGCCGGCTGTTCGGTGATCGGGTGCGTCATGTGGTGCTGCTGTGTCATATGGTGCTGCTGTGTCATCTACTGCTCCAAAAGCGGTGCGGGCGGCATTGCCGCAGGGATAGGTCCGGATCAGGCGTTCAGCCGTTTCTCGGGGTTGGGTGCGGCCTCAGCCAAAAGTCGGGTGTACTCGTGCTGCGGGTTCAGGATGACGTCGTCCGCAGCCCCGCGTTCAACAATTTCCCCCTTGAACATGACCAGGATGTCGTCGGAGAAATGCCGCGCCGTGGCCAGGTCATGGGTGATGTAGAAAACGCCAAGGTTCTCCTCCCGCTGCAGATCTGCCAGCAGGTTCAGGACACCGAGCCGGATGGAAACATCCAGCATGGACACCGGTTCATCTGCCACCAGGATGCGCGGTTCCGGGGCCAGTGCCCTGGCAATGGCGATGCGCTGGCGCTGCCCGCCGGAAAGCTCATGCGGTTTGCGGCCGGCCATGTCTGGTTCCAGGCGCACGCGTTCCAGCAGCCGGTAAACCCCGGCCATCACCTCGTCGCGCCCGGACGCCTTACCGTGCAGGATCAACGGCCGCCCCAGGTGGTGGGCGATGGTGTGATAGGGGTTCAGGGAGGCGAAGGGGTCCTGGAAAACCATCTGGACGTCGCTGCGATACTGCTTCAATCCGGCACCGCGGCGGATCACGGGTTTGCCGTCCAACACAATCCGCCCGGAGGTTGGCTTCTCCAGTTGCATGAGCAGTTTCGCCAGGGTGGACTTGCCGCTGCCGCTTTGTCCCACCAGGGCTACCGTGCGTCCGGTTTCGACGGCGAAGCTCACGTGGTTGACGGCAGTTAGCGTACGGGACTGCCGTCCGTCCCGCAGCCGGTACTCCTTCACCAGGTCCTGCACTTCGAGGACGCTCATCGCTGCACTCCGGTTTCATGGTCATGGACTGTTCCGCGGACAAAGGCGCCGCGTTCACCGGTGAGGCTGGGAAAAGAAGCGAGCAGTGTGCGGGTGTATTTGTGCTGCGGATTGGTGTAAAGCTCCACGGCATCGCCAAGCTCAACAATTTCGCCGTCCCGCATGACCGCAATGCGGTCGCTGATCTCCAGCAGGAGCGGAAGATCATGCGTAATGAAGATGACCGCGAATCCCAGTTCCTCCCGGAGCCGCGTTATTTCCCGCAGGATTTCGCGCTGCACCACCACGTCCAGTGCTGTGGTCGGTTCGTCCATGATCATGACCTGGGGGTCCAGTGCCATGGCCATGGCGATCATGACCCGCTGGCGCATGCCGCCGGAGAGTTCGTGGGGATAGGATTTCAAACGCGTCCGGTCCACGCCCACGCGTTCAAGCAGTTCAGCGCATCTTTCCCGGCGCTCCTTCTTTCCCAGGTCCGGCCGGTGGGTGGTGAAGATGTCCTCCATCTGCGACTGGATGGAGATCACCGGGTTCAGGGAATTCATGGCGCCCTGGAAGACCATGGAGATCTTGTCCCAGCGGAAGGCCCGCAGTTCCTCCCCCGACAGCTCGCCGAGGTCAATGGAGTATCCCTCCCGGGAGTGGAAGGAAACATCGCCGCCGGTGATCACTGCCGGTGGCTTGAGCAGCCGGTTGATTCCGTAGGCCAACGTCGATTTCCCGCAGCCGCTTTCACCGGCCAGGCCCAGGATTTCACCCCGGCCAAGGGCCAGGGTTACGTTCCGCACCGCTCTGACGGTGCGCTCGCCCTGGTACTCCACGCTGAAATCCGCAATGCTCAGGACCGGATGGCTGAGGGCAGCCGCAGCACGTTCGCGGCGGCCCTGGAGCACTCCGCGGCGGGCTTCGTCTTCATCCTCTGCTTCGGCAACGCTTGCAGGCTGATCCAGGCTCACAGGACACCGTCCTTGTCTGCCAGCCGCAGCTGGGCTTTGGAGACCTTCCATGTGCGGCGTGTTCCCCGGGTCTGGGCACGGAGCTTGGGATTAATGATCTCGTCAATGGAGAAATTGATGAGGGAAAGAGCAGCCCCGAAAGCGGCGATCAGCAGCCCCGGCGGCACAAACCACCACCATGCCCCGAGGCGCAGAGCCAGACCGTTCTGGGCAAAGTACAGCATGGTGCCCCAGGTGAAGGACCCCGAAGCCCCCAAGCCGAGGAAGGAGAGCCCCGCCTCCCCCAGAATCGCGAAGATCACGGCAAAAACTGCCTGGGATGCCAGCAGCGGGATCAGGTTGGGCAGGATTTCAATGCCCAGGATCCGCCACGGTTTCTCGCCGGACACCCGCGCGGCGGCCACATAGTCCCGGTTGCGGACGCTGAGGGTGTACCCCCGCAGCACGCGTGCCGAACCGGCCCAACCGGTGACGGCCAGGACAAAAGCCACCAGATAGATGCTCTTGTCCGGAACGTAGCTGGAAATGATGATCACCAGGGGCAGTCCCGGGATCACCAGCATGACGTTGCTGAACAAGGAGAAGGTTTCATCCAGCCATCCGCCGGCGTACGCACCGACAATGCCGAAGACAGCTGAGAGGAGCACCGTCAGCACCCCCACGATCAGGCCGATAGTCAGGGAGCCCCGGGTTGCGTAAGCCAGCTGGGCAAACACATCCTGCCCGGTCTGGGTAGTGCCCAGAATAAAGCCGTTTCCCGGACCGGAGAGACCAATGTTGTTGACCGTGGAGGGGTTGCCCACCAGCATCGGGCCGAAAAGGCCAAAAGCCGTAATGGCTCCCGCGATGATCAGCCCCGAGGCTAGCTTGGGCGTCATGGGCGGAAAGGCACGCTTGGGCCTTGAACTGAGGGCTGCCGCAGCAGCCAGATCGGGATCCTGCGTGGTGCTGGTCATGGCCGGCCTTTCAGCTTCTCGCCCGGGTGCGGGGATCAATGATGGTGTACAGCAGGTCCACAAGCAGGTTGGCCCCGAGCACCGAGAGGGTAATGACGAGGAAGACCCCCTGCATGAGGGAATAGTCATTGCTGCTGACGGCGTTCAGCAGCGCGGACCCGATGCCCGGATAGGAGAACACCGCCTCGGTGACAATGGACCCCGCAACGACGAAGCCCAGCGATATGGCAAAACCGGCCACCGACGGCAGCACGGCGTTGCGGGCGGCATACGCCGTCATAATGCGGCGCGGCCGCAGGCCCTTGGCTTCAGCAGTGAGGATGTAGTCGTCGGAGAGCGTAGAGACCATCATGTTGCGCATCCCCAGCATCCAGCCGCCCACGGACGAGATGACGATGGTCAGGGCAGGAAGTGTTCCGTAGTAAATCAGGCTGCCAATGAACTCCCAGGACCAGCCCGGGGAGGTGGTGTAGACGTTGTAGCCGCCGTTGAGCGGGAACAGCTGCCAGGTACTGCCCAGCAGGAACAGCAGGATCAGGGCAAGCCAGAAATAGGGAACGGATTGGAACATGGTGGTCACCGGAATGAAGTTGTCCAGCCACGAACCGCGCTTCCAGCCGGCAAGCATGCCCAGTCCAACGCCCAGAACAAACGAAATGAGCGTTGCAATTCCGATCAGTCCGATGGTCCAGGGCAGGGTCTGACCGATCACATCAGCCACTGATGCCGGAAAATATGCCACGGAAACGCCAAGGTCCAGAGAAAAGATCTTGCCCAGATATTCGAAATACTGCACCGGGAGCGGAGCCTGGGAGTTAGTGCCCAGGAGCAGTTCGATGGCCTCACGTGCTTCGGGGCTGACCGGACCCCGCTGGGCGAGTTTTGTCAGCATCATGTCCACCGGGTTCCCCGGCATCAGTCGGGGAAGGAAGAAGTTCAGGGTTAGCGCCGCCCAGAAGGCCACCAGGTAAAACCCCAGCTTTTGAAGGATGTATCGCATGTACCACTACTTTCGGCAGCAGGGCAGTTGGTTGCGCACCGGTGCCGGCCCCGGGGAGGCCGGCACCGGAGCAGCTACTTCTCTGCGGGAGTGAGGCTCTTCAGGACAATCCCGTTGTCCCAGGACTTCCAGGAGGCCGGGAGCGCGTACTTGTCCTCACCGCTCGGCCAGCCGGTGGCCCGATCGGTGTTGAACTCGGTCAGCATGGAGTTCACATAGATGGGGATGTAGGGCAGATCCTTGGCAATCTCTGTCTGGATGAGTGCGTACTGCTCTTTCTGCACTGCCTCATCGTTAGTGGCACGGGCAACTGCCACGGCATCGTTGACCACCGGGTTGTCATAGCGGGAGGCGTTTCCGGCGATCGCTGATTCCCCCACGGGGGTGGTGTTCTGGACGTTGTACCACTTCTCATAGGTGTAGTACGGGTTGTTGGACGGCTGCAGGCCGATGGAATCCAGCGAGAGCTGGAACTGGCCCAGTGTCTGGTTGCTGTTCCATTCGTTGTACGTCACCTGTGTGGGCTTCAGCTCGATGCCGGCCGCAGCCAGCTGCTGGGTGAGAGCATCGTTGATGGAGATGTAATCGCTCCACCCGGACACGGTCTGGATCGTCAGGCTCAGGCGCTCGCCGTCCTTGGTCCTTATGCCGTCACTGCCTTTGGTCCACCCCGCAGCATCGAGGACTTTCTCCGCGTCAGCGATATTGGCGTTCTGCGGAACTTCCTTCATGCCCGGATCGGTAATCCACTTGGCATCCCGCTCGGGCAGCGTCATGGTGATGGAGGCCGGCTCGGCAAAGCCGCCGCCGGCCAGCTTGTTCAGCTGATCCCGGTCCATAGCCAAATTGATGGCCTGGCGGACGGCATTGTCAGTCTGCGGCCCGACGCAACCCAGCTTCGCGTTGGAGCAGGTGAAGATCGAGGTCATCATGGCCGGCGTGTTCACGTAGGACAGGTTCTCGTTGTCCTTCAGGATGGTCTCCAGCCCGGGCAGGAAGGAGCTCATCCAGTCAATCTGCCCGTCGAGCAGGGCACCCGTGGCGGCGTCAGCGGATTCAAGGGCAATGTAGCGGACTTCCTGAATGGCGGGCTTTCCTTCCTCCCAGTACAGGTCGTTCTTTTCCATCAGATAGCTCTGTGCGGTGAAGTCCTTCACCTTGTAGGGTCCCGTACCCACCGGGTTGGAGTTAATTTCCGTGACCGGATCGGCGACGTCCTTCCAAATATGCTCAGGAACGATCCCCCGGTTGCCCAGCACATTGGGCTCCTGCATGAAGGAGTTGTCGGGGAACGTCAGGACCACGGTTGTGGCGTCGGTGGCCTCGGCGGTGGCTGACAGCCCGGTGGTATTCAATTCCGGTGTCTTGTTCACGAGGTTGAAGGTGAAGGCGACGTCCTCGGCCGTAAAATCTTCGCCGTCGGACCATTTCACGCCTTCGCGGGTGGTGATGGTCAGCTGTGTGCCGTCTTCATTCCATTCGAATGCGGTTCCCAGCAGTGCCGTGGGTTCCTCGTCAGAGGCAGCGTTGTACCAGAACAGCGGCTCGAACACGACGCCAAGAGTGGGCTGCAGGGCAGTGTTGGAGAACGGGTTGAAGTTCTCCGTGATGGTGCCGGTTGAACCGTTGAACACCGTAATGGAGGTGACTTCACCTTCGGTGCCTTCGGCGCCACCGGTGCCACCGGAGGCACAGCCTGTCAGAGCCAGCGCTGCTGAGCCCACCAGAGCCGCGGCGGCCAGACCGAGCCGCCTGCGGGCCGGTCGGGTGCCAGAAAATGTGAAGGACATCTTTGTACCTTTCGAGATTCGGACGGCCAGTGAGCCGCCGGGCAATGTGAGGTTCACCACAAAAAGAACCGCTGTGTACTTTCTTAGGCGACTTTATTAGGTGAGTCAAGGAACTTTTGGCAGTCCGGCGAATTTATTTTTTTGCTGCTCACTACGCACATGGGTTCCAACCTGCGACACCGCGGCACTGCAGGGTGTGCTCCTTCGCCCAGTGTCCGGCCGGCTACACCACCCCAGTGGCCACCGGCGGCAGGGCCATCGAGGGAGAGCCGATCACCAGGCTGACGCCGACGGCTCGAAACGGACGGGGCCGGGAGATGAGGACATCGTTCTCTTTTCTGCACAGGGGCTGCAGGCAGGCAAATTTGATGACTAAAGTAAGTGATCTGAGTTACACCCCACAACATTCGGGAGAAACCATGCACATCACTGAACCCCGAGCTTTCCAGACGCGCACCGTCTTTGCCGGCGACAGTGTCACGGACTGCGGACGTCGAGACGATGACGGACTGGGGGATGGTTACGTCCGGTTGCTCGCCGCCAGCGCTTACCTGGCCGATACCGCCGTCGTAAACCGCGGCACGGGTGGCGATCGGATCGAGGACCTGGCCCGTCGCTGGGATGCTGATGTCCTGGCTGAACAGCCGCAGCTCATCTCAGTGCTGATCGGCATTAATGACACATGGCGCCGATATGATGCGGGTCAGGAGACCGACCAGCACACCTTCCTTGCGAGGTACCGAGCCCTGCTGGAGCGGGTGGCTCCGGAATCGACTCTGGTTCTCATGGAGCCGTTCCTGCTTCCGGTGACCGCTGAACAGGAACAGTGGCGGAAAGACCTGGATCCCAAGATCGCCGCCGTCCACCGACTGGCCAAGGAATTCGGAGCAGTCCTGGTTCGGACGGACGAAGTTCTGACGTCACTGGTTGCGGCCGGAGCTGCGCCGCAGTCCCTGGCCCTGGACGGTGTCCACCCCACGCCGCTGGGCCATGCGGCCATTGCCGACGCATGGCTGGAAAGCGTCCAGTTCCAGCTCTGATTGCCACCACGCCCTTTCGGCCTGCCCTTGTGCTGGCTGAAACGGAGACCCCCGCCTCCAGCAGCTTTCCCCGTTAGGATCCCCGTGAAGCAAACCCACCGCCGCGAATCATCCCGGGGAAAAATCCTGGATCTGATCCGTGTTTCCGGACCGGTCAGCCGCGTGGAACTCGCAGACATGACGGGCCTGACCCAGGCCACCATCTCCACTGCCGTGCGTTCGCTGCTTAACGACGGCGTGGTCCTGGAAACCGGACGCGGCGAGTCTACCGGCGGTAAGCCGCGGATGCTCCTGGAGCTTAATCCGGCCTCCCGGCTGGGGCTTGGCGTGCACATCGGCCAGGACTACATCACTTATGTGGTGGCAGACCTCAGCGGCCGCGTGCTGGGCCGGCGACGCGTCAGCGGCCCCGGAGACGCCTCCCCCATGACGGTGGTCAGCCGGATTACCGATGATATCGACCGCCTCTTTGATGCACTTGCGGTGGACCGGGAAACCGTGGTGGGGATGGGGCTTGCTGCTCCCGGCCCCCTGGATCGCACGGAGGGAGCCATGATCGGCGCCCCGTCCTTCAGGCACTGGACGGGATTTCCCCTGCGACGGGCGTTGTCCACCACCACCGGACTGCACTGCGAATTCGACAATGACGCCACGGCAGCCGCGATTGGCGAATACTGGCTGGGCGCCACAGAAGGATATTCAAGCTATGCCTCGGTCTACATGGGCTCGGGTATCGGTGCGGGCATCGTCATGGACGGCACCATTTACCAGGGGGTCAGCTCCAACGTCGGGGAAATTGGGCACGTCAGCGTTGACGCAAACGGACTCCCCTGCCCCTGCGGGAACATCGGCTGCCTGGAGTTGTACGCGAGTCCGCAGGTGGTGGTTGCGCAGGCCGCCGAAGCAGCCGCCCGCGGTGAGTTGAACGTTCCGCTGACCGGAGTTGTGTCCGAGGACTTTGCCGCCGTTGGCACTGCCGCCAATGACGGAGACCCCGTGGCCCTGCGGCTGATCGGCCGATCCGCGGAATACCTGGCCAGCGCCGTGATCTCCATGGTGAATCTGCTGGACCTGCAGCTCGTTGTCCTGGCTGGCAGTGCTTTCGCCACCGCCGGGTCCTTCTATGTGGATACCATTGCCTCTGCGCTGGATAAACGTGCCATGGCGCGTGCCATTCACCGTGTTGAGGTAAGGATGTCAGTCAACGGCAATGACGCTGCCGCGCTGGGGGCAGCCACGCTGGTCCTGCAGGACAGGCTCTCTCCCCGGACGCTGCGGTCCGTGTCCATCGCCTAAAGCACCCGCCCATTCCCGTTTGCCGCTTTTGCAATAACCAGAAGGAACAGATGAACACGCCGCTTCCACTCACCGGCCGCACCGCTGTTATCACCGGCGTCAGCCGCTTGCAGGGCATAGGTTTTGCTGTCGCCTCACGCCTGGCGCTGATGGGTGCAAGCCTGTTCCTGGCGCACTACTCCCCGCACGATGAGGAACAGCCTTGGGGTGCAGACCCGGTCGACGACGTCGTCGGCAAGTTGCGCGGCTTCCTTACCGATGATGCGCAACTGGCCCACGGCAGCATTGACCTGGCAGCCGACGACGGCGCCGCGGAACTGATCCGAGATGCTGCCGCAGCACTGGGGCACCTGGACATTCTGATCTGCAACCACGCCCGCAGCGGCGGTGACGGACCGCTGGAAGAGATGACGGCTAAGAAGCTCGACGCCCATTGGCAGGTCAATGCCCGCTCGACGCTCCTGGCGACGCGTGGGTTTGCTTTGCAGCACGACGGACGCCCCGGTGGCCGCGTCATTTGGATGACGTCGGGGCAGATCAACGGCGGAATCATGGAGAACGAGATCGCCTATGCAACTTCAAAGGCAGCGCTTGCCGGGATTACGCCGTCGGTGGCTGCGGACCTCATCCGCAGCGGAATTGTCCTCAACACGGTGAACCCGGGTCCAGTGAACACCGGTTATCTGGACGTCGAGACCGCTGACCGTCCGCCGGAGGTCCTGGCCGGGATCCTCTCACGCTTCCCCGGCGGGCGTTTCGGCGAGCCCGACGATCCTGCAAGGCTTATTGCCTGGCTGGTCAGCGACGAGGGCCGGTGGATGGTGGGGCAGGTGCTGAGCACCGACGGCGGGTTCCGCTGAGGGCGGGTGAACCGCTGACATCGAACTGCCCCATAGTTGTGCCACCTCCGGATCAGCCGAGACTGGTGCCGATGGCCCCCGTTACATAGGGTATGAGCCATATCCCCCAGACGATGAGGGAAAACTTGTGAAAGCGCTCTTTCTCCACGTCGCGGTTGCGAACTAACACAACGACCGCCCAGGCAAGGTGGAATACCATCAGCAGCAATGCAATGGCGCCGGTTACGGCCATGATGGCGTTGAGTCCAGATCCACCCCCGCCAGCACCGGTGTCTCCGGATTCCGCAATTCGGGACATAAAATAGGTGCCGCTGGCATCGCAGAGCAGCCCCAGGGCAAAAAACCCAGCATGCCACCACTTGAGAACGCGCTGCCGGTGCTCCGACCACACACCAATCGTGTAGAAGACCAAAGCAGCAGTGATGAGCACAATTGCAGGCAAGAGCATATGCCGAGATTACAGGTGTTCGCGGGAAAGAAACTAGACCCGAGGCTGAGCCTCGACCCTCGTAGAGCTCATAAGCCGCCGGTCCCCCTGACGGGCGCATCTGCGTGGCAGGGGATGAACTTCCCCCAAGTGGGAATCAGCGGGCTGGATTTGTCTTTGGGCCCGTGAGGGCGGGGGAATCCATACAGAATTCCACCCGCCCGAAGGACAGTCAACATCCATCAGCGCTGCCTGTTACAAGGCCACGCGCCCGGCCGCGACAGTGCTCTCATCCACTGCTCCGTAACGTTCCACTTCGATCTCCTGCAGTGACTTTCCCTGCGTATCCGGGGCAAAGGCCACACCCACAACTGCCGCAACCAGAAGCAGTGCGATCATGGTCAGGCCCAGCGGGACAAAGCCCACGGTGGCAAGCATGGTGGGGAAGAAGAAGCTGAGGATTCCGGTTGCCGTCCGTGCGGCGAAGAACAGGATGCCCTGCGCTCCGGCGCGATACCTGGTGGCGAACAGTTCGCTCGCCCAGAGCCCGTAGAACGCCTGCGCGCCAATACCGGCTGAAACACCCCACAGCACCACAAAGGATCCAAGAACCAGAGGCCCCGGAGTGCCAAAGACCAGCAGTACCCAGGCAATAATGCCCAGCGCTGCACCGATGCCGTAGAGGAGCCGTCGGCTGTAGCGGTCGGCAAGACGCATGAAGCCAAAGTAGGTGGCCAGCACGGTACAGCTCCACAGCGCCACCTGAAGCAGGTTTGCCTGAACTGCGTCCAGCCCGCCAACGGCTTCGTAAATCCGGGGCATGAAGATGCCCATTGCGCCGGCCACCGTATTCCAGAACGCATACACGCCGAACAGGAACAGAAGAGCCTTGAGGTTGATGCGGTTCGTAAAGAGTTCCGAGTACTTGATCCGGGGCCTTTTGCCGCTGACTGCACCCTGCTTGGCCTGCGCCTTTTCTTCCGTCCACATGACGGATTCCTTGAGGCCCTGCCGGATGTACCAGGTCACGAAGGCCACCACAAAGAGGTGCAGGAAGATCAAACGGCTTCCCAGCAGTCCCAGAGGGCCAACCAGGACGGCCAGTGCAAAGCCGATAACCGGCCCCAGGGACCAGGCGAGCTGCGCGGTGCCCACGTGGGCTGCACGCTTGTCGGCCGGTGCTTCTTCGGCAATATAGGTCCACGACGCCGGAACGCCGGCACCTACCGCAATGCCGGTCATGACAAAGGCGGCAAGCAGCATCCAGAAGTTTCCAGCGAACGCTGCAAGCAGGACACCCGCCATGTAAAGCATCAGGTCATAGGTATAGATGAACTTGCGGCCAAACCGGTCGCACAGCGGGCCACCGATGGCGGCCCCGATCGCTGCGCCAAATGCGTTGGCGCTCAGGGCGGCAAGCAGCCCGGTGAGGTAATTATCGATGCCCAGATATTCTTGCCAGAGCGACAGACTCGAAGCGATCGCAATGATCGACCCTGCTTCGATGTAGTTGGACATCGCCACTGAAATGGTGGCCTTCCAACCCTTTGTTTCTTTACTGCCAATGCGCACGCCGTTGTGTCTCCTGATCTTGTGGTCAGCCGGACGCTTTTCTGCCCGCACCGACGTCCTTGGAACGTTTCATAAAAACGATTCAATGTTAGACTCGACACAGATTACAACACCTGCGGCGGAAGCAGAAAACGGCGTCCGTCATGATTTGGAGGCAATTATGCAGCGCGTCTGCTTCACTCTTCAGGTTCGTCCGGAGTGCCTGGAAGAGTACCGCGAACGCCACGCCAACGTGTGGCCGGAAATGCAGGAGGCGCTGCGTGAAACGGGCTGGCACAACTACAGCCTGTTCCTGAAGCCGGACGGGCTGCTGATCGGCTACTTGGAAACCGAGGACTTCGCCGCCGCCCAAGCCGCCATGGACCACCGCGACATCAACGCGAAATGGCAGGCACAGATGGGGAACCTCTTTGCCCCCCTGGACGGACGGCGGCCGGATGAAGCCATGGTTGCCCTCCCCGAGGTTTTCCATCTCGACTGACCCGTTCCAGCTCCAGATTCCCCAGCCGTTAAACCACAGCGTGGACCTGCCCCCAAAAAGCGGAGCAGATCCACGCAGCCGACAGTGAACCGGCAGTGCCTTTACGGCAGTTAGCCGACGTGCGCCACGGCAGGAACCTTCAGCAGGTCCTCCCTGGCGGGACGAATCATGAAGAAGCCGATCGGAGCGGCCAGAAGAATCGCAGCACCGGCCCACATGAACGCCGTGGAGTATCCGCTGACCAAAGCGCCGGCCTGGACTCCGGGCAGAGCCTCATTGCTGCTGAGGTACGTGGTCATGGCCGCCGTGTAGATCGCGGTGAACAAAGCGGTTCCAATGGAGCCGCCAATCTGCTGCGTCGCGGAGACAGCGGCGCTGGCCACACCGGCGTCGTGCTCATCAATGCCGGCCAGCGCCACGTTCTGCAGCGGCACAAAAATCATGGCCAGGCCAAAGCCCAGAAGGATCAGGCCGGGCAGGACCTCCAGCGCGTAGTTGCCCTCCACGGTGATAAAGGAGAGCCAGAACAGGCCGACGGCGCCAACCACGGGTCCCACTGTCATCGGCAGACGGACGCCTGTGCGGGGCAGGAACTTGGACAGCACGCCGGCCCCGGCCGTAATGGCAAGAGTCATCGGCAACGACGCCAGGCCGGACTTTAGTGGCGAGTAGCCCAGGACAATTTGGAAGTAGAAGACCAAAAACAGGATTCCGCCCAACAGAGCTGCGCCGGTCAGGGCGGAAATCAGGAAAGCACCGCCGCGGACCCGGTTAGCCAGTACGCGCAGGGGAAGCAGCGGGTTGGACACCTTGGCTTCCACGAAGACAAACGCAGCGAGGATCACGACGCCGGCGGCCAGGAAGCCAACAGTCTCGGCCCGGGCCCAGCCGTTTTCAGCTTCGGCAAATCCGTACACCAGCGAGGCAAGTCCGGCCACCACCAGGATGGCGCCGGGAAGGTCGTAGCGCGTGTTGCCGTGGGCCTTGCTCTCGCGGATCAGCGGCAGGCCGGCGGCCATGGCGACGACGGCGATGGGCACGTTCACGAGCAGGCACCAGTTCCAGGACGCGTACTGCGTGAGGACACCGCCAAGCAGCAGACCGATGGCTGCACCGCCGCCGCCAATTGCACCGTAGACGGCGAAGGCCTTGATGCGGTCCCTGCCCGAGGGGAAGGTAATGGTCAGGATTGCCAGTGAGGCCGGGGCCAGAAGTGCAGCGAAAGCACCCTGCAGTCCGCGGGCGGCCAGGAGCATTTCGGTGTTGGCGGCAAAGCCGCCCAGTGCGGAGGCAGCGGCAAAGCCGAGCATGCCCACCAAGAAGGTGCGCTTACGGCCCCAGTAATCGGCGATGCGGCCGCCGAGGAGCAGCAGGGACCCAAAGGCCAGCGCATAGATAGTGACCACCCAGGTGCGGTCGCCGTCGGACATGCCAAGGTCAAGCTGGGCATCCGGCAGGGCAATGTTGACGATGGTCCCGTCCAGAACCACCATCAGCTGGGCCAGGGCGAGGACGGACAGGAGGAGCCAGCGGCGCGGATGCGCCGAATGGTCTAGGGCCGGAGGCAGTCCGGCGGGGGTGGTGCGGTCCATGTTGGGAAGATCCTCATTCAAACGAACTAGTTGGTTGGCTTAGATAGACTACAGGTATGAGAACCGACGGCGAAGCTACCCGGGCACGAATCCTTGCGGCGGCCCGAACAGAGTTTGCCCGCTACGGACTGGCCGGTGCCCGCGTGGACCGGATTGCCGCTGAGGCCCGGGCGAGCAAGGAGCGCCTCTATGCCTATTTCGGTGACAAGCGGGCGCTGTTTACCGCGGTCCTGGCGGTAAACATGCAGGAGACGACGGAGCGGATCCCCCGTGACGCCCACGACCTGCCCGGCTTTGTCAGCGCCATGTTTGATCACGCGACGCAGAACCCCGACCACCTGCGCATGCTTGACTGGGCACGGTTGGAAAATGAACCCGGGCTGGCTCCCCAAACCCCCTGCGACCGTCCCGGACCGGCCATTGAGGACATCGTCGGTGCCCAGGAGCAGGGGATTATCGACCCGGGGTGGGATCCGGATGACCTGGTCATCCTGCTCCTGTCGCTCGCGACGGCCTGGGCACAGTCACCCCAGCCATTGTTCACCGGCGAGCCGGAGGAGGCTTCCGGCTCCCAGCGCCGGCGCGACGCAGCCGTTGCGGCTGCCTGCAGGATTTTGAAACCGGAACCGCACGCCGGATAAAGGCAGCCGGCTGAGCCCTCTCATTGGCGACCGCATCCGCGGTCAGGGCCTTTGCAGCAGCTGCAGGCGGCTCATCATCCGGAAGCCATCCGGCCGCCTGTCCACGGTCACGCGAAATTCGTCGATCGACAGCAGCGAGGTGATGGTTGTGCGGACATCGGCATCGCAGAGGACATCAACAACGTTGATCAGCCGCTGTTGAGCCTGTGCATCAGTGTCGGCGAAGGACGGAAGATCCAAAACCACCCAGGAGTCGAACTCCCGTGCCCATTTTAGGTACTCGATGGTTGAGGTTGGGGCCCCGCACAGCTGGTCGAAGGTGATCCACAGTTCGTCTCCGCGCCGGGCAGTAACCGGAAACTGCCTGCTGCCGACCGTAAGTTCCAAAGCTTCCGAGGCTTCCGGCAGTTCAAGACCGGCAAGGCCCGGCCGGAGGTCCGGCTGGAGGTCCGGCTTCAGGCTAATCCAGTGTCCGGACCGGAATCCCGAAACGGATTTCCGCGGCCGGCCCCGGTAGTCTTCCGTCCCCTCGAGTCTCAGGACATCCATGTTGTCCAGAATCAGGTCAATGCCCGGTTCGAACATGTGATGCCAGAGCGGATCCGGCAGCAGGGACCGGGGCGCGTAGTTGGAACTGGCCAGCAGGACGATGCCGGCGTCGAAAAGTGCCCGCAGGAGTTTAGTGAGCAGGGTGGCGTCGGCCGGATCGTGCACATGGAACTCATCGAAGTAGAGAAGCTTCAATCCGGCGGTAAGCTCCCGGACGGCACTTTCGACGGCGTTTGGCTCTCCCCTGAGCTCGTGGATCCGGCGGTGAAGCTGGTCCAGGAATCCATGGAAGTGAACACGGAGTTTCGCCTCGGTGGGAAGAGCCCGGAAATAGGCGTCAAGCAACCAGGATTTGCCGCGGCCCGCGTCGCCCCAGACGTAGAGGCCCCGGACATTAACGCCCTGCGTCTTGGAACGTCTTATTCGGGGTGCAAACAGCTCAGCGCCGAGAGTCAAAAGCCGGTCCCGGACAACCGTCTGCGCACTGTCCAAAGCGAATCCAGCCAGTGCAGCAGATTCATCGATAGCTGCTCCAAGCTGATCCCTTATGTCTGTTCTCCGCGCCACCCCTTGATTATGCCGCCTGCTGGAGCGGCCGATTTCCAGGGCTGCAGCGGACGGCGGCGCTGAAACGCCTGCCGTGTGCTTCAGCAGCCGCAGTTCTCCGCTTTTGCATCCGCAGCATCCTGTTCGTTGGCCAATCGCGCATGCCGGGCAATACTGGGAGTCGGGGTTTGTCCCCCGTGCCAGTCCCGCATCCGCCCGAAAGGCCCTCCGTGTCAGAGCGAACCATTGTCATCACCGGAGCCAGCGACGGCATCGGTGCCGCCGCGGCCCGAAGCCTGCGCAGCCTCGGTAACCGTGTCGTCGTCGTCGGCCGGTCGCCGGAAAAGACCGCGGCGGTTGCCCGGGAGCTGGACACCGATTACCTGCTGGCGGATTTCGCCCGGCTCGACGACGTCCGTGCCTTGGCGTCGATGCTGATCGAGCGGTATCCGCGGATCGATGTCCTGGCGAACAACGCCGGGGGCATCATGGGCAAGCGCGAAGAGACCGTCGACGGCCACGAGAAGACGCTGCAGGTCAACCATCTCGCACCGTTCCTGCTCACCAACCTGCTGCTGGACAGGCTGACGGAGTCCGGCGCGAGCGTCATCAACACCTCCAGTGTGGCCAACAGCCTGTTCGCGCACTTCGACGTCGACGATCTGGAAGCCCGCCGCAAGTACAGCCCGAACCGCGCCTACGGCAATGCCAAGCTGGCAAACATCCTCTTCACCCGCGAACTGGACGCCAGATACCGCGGGCAGGGCATTTCAGCGGCGGCCTTTCATCCGGGCGCCGTGGCGTCGTCCTTCGCCGCAGGATCCACCAGTGCCATGCGCGTGATGTACCGGACCGCGCTGAACCGGTTCCTGATCTCGCCGGACCAGGGTGCTCAGACGCTGGTGTGGCTGGCTACCTCGGTCCCGGGCGAGGATTGGCAGTCAGGGAAGTACTACTACAAGGCCCGCATTTCCACGGCCAATAAGGACGCCTATGACGCCGCGCTGTCCGCCCGGCTCTGGGACGAAAGTGCCCGCATGGTGGGGCTGGCGCCCGCGGCCGGCTGATAGGTCACAGTGGAGGAGCTCCGTGCCACCAGTGCCCGGAGGTCGGCAAGGGTGCCGGACACCGTTCCCGCAGCCCGCGCCTGGACCAGAACATTGCCCAGCGCCGTTGCTTCCACCGGCCCGGCCACCACCGGCAGGCCGGTGGCATCCGCGGTTAGCTGGCAGAGCAGGGCGTTCTGGGATCCGCCGCCCACTATGTGCACAACGTCGATCCGCTGGTCGGACAGCTTTGCGGCGGAGGACAGCGTCCGGGCGTAGGCCGCCGCCAGCGAATCCACGATGCAGCGGGTGACGGCAGCCGGGTCCTCCGGTAAGGTCCCGCCGCCGGCTTGGACGGCGGCGCGGATCCGGGCCGGCATCTCCCCCGGCGCAATGAAGACGTTTGAGTCCACATCAATCTCAGGCCCGCCGGCGGGCAGCAGCGCTGCGGCCGCCAGCAGGTCCGGCAGGTCCGGGTTTTGGCCGTTCGCTTCCCACGTGCGCATGGATTCGCTCAGCAGCCACAGGCCCCCCACGTTACGCAGGTAGCGAATGGTGGAATCAACGCCGCGTTCGTTCGTGAAGTTGGCGCTTCGGCTGGCCCCGCTGAGCACCGGATGCGCCAGCTCAATCCCGGCAAGTGACCAGGTTCCCGAGGAAATGTAGGCGAAGTTAGGTTCCAGTGCCGGAACAGCGGCCACCGCCGAGGCGGTGTCGTGTGATCCGACGGCCACCACCGGCGTTCCGGCGGGCAGTCCGGTGCGCTTGGCCGCCGCTGCCAGCAACCCTCCGATCCTCTCCCCGGGCGCCACCAAATCCGGAAACAGGTTCTCCGGCAGCCCCAGTACGGAGAGGAACTCCGTGGCCCACTCCCCTCCCACCGCATCAAAGAGTCCGGTGGTGGAGGCGTTGGTTTCCTCGGTGCGCCGTTCCCCGGTCAGCCAAAAGGCCAGCAAATCCGGAATCAGCAGAGCCTGCCGGCCCAGGAGGTCCGGTTCGCAGGCCAGCTGGTAGACCGTATTAAAGGGAAGGTGCTGCAGTCCGGTGGTGGCGTACATCTGCGCCTCGTCCAGCTTTTCGTGCACCCGCGGCACGACGTCGGCGGTGCGGCTGTCACGGTAACTGTGAGGCAGCGCCGCCATTCCGCCGTCAGCGTCAATCAGGGCATAGTCCACCGCCCAGGTATCAATGCCAATACTGAGGATCCGGTCGGAGGATTCCGCGGCGCGGGCCGCAGCCAGCGACAGGCCGGTGAGAACTTCCTCAAAAATACCGCGCACATCCCAGCGCAGCGCGCCGTCGATTTCCCGGACACCGTTGGGAAAGCGGTGCACCGTCTCCAGAGCCAGCCCGCCGGGCCCCGTCCGGCCGAGGATAACCCGGCCGGATGAGGCGCCAATGTCGACGGCGGCAAACACGCCGGCCGCAGCCTGCGTGTCCGGCGTGTTCGCGCTCATCGCAGGAAAGCCGCCGCCACGCCGGCGTCAACCGGAATGTGCAGGCCCGTGGTGTGGGACAGGTCCTCGCCGGTCAGCACTGCCACCGCGTTCGCCACGTTCTCCGGCAGAACCTCGCGCTTGAGCAGGGTGCGCTGGGCGTAGAACTTGCCCAGTTCCTCTTCCGGAACGCCGTAAACAGCGGCACGCTTGGCGCCCCAGCCGCCGGCAAAGATGCCGGAGCCGCGGACCACGCCGTCGGGGTTGATGCCGTTGACCTTCACGCCGTACTCCCCCAGCTCCGCGGCCAGCAGGCGCACCTGGTGCGCCTGGTCGGCTTTGGTGGCGGAGTAAGCAATGTTGTTCGGTCCGGCGAAGACCGAGTTCTTGGAGGAGATGTAGATGATGTCTCCGCCCATGTCCTGGTCGATCAGTACCTTGGCCGCAGCTTTGGAGACAAAAAACGAACCCTTGGCCATGACGTTGTGCTGCAGGTCCCAGTCCTTTTCGCTGGTTTCCAGCAGCGGCTTGGAGATGGACAGGCCGGCATTATTGATCACCAGGTCCAGTCCGCCGAAGGCCAGGACGGTCGCGTCGATTGCCGCCTGCACCTGGGCTTCGTCCGTTACGTCCGCCTGCACGCCGACGGCGACGTCGGGTCCGCCCAGTTCGGCGGCCACGGCTTCGGCGTTCTCCAGGTTCAGGTCGGCGATGACCACGCAGGCGCCTTCGGCGGCAAGGCGGGTGGCGATGGCCTTGCCGATGCCCGAGGCAGCGCCGGTCACCAGCGCAATACGGGTGGCGTGGGACTTCGGCTTGGGCATGCGCGCCAGCTTGGCTTCCTCCAGCGCCCAGTACTCAATCCGGAATTTTTCGGATTCCTCGATCGGGGCGTAGGTGGAGATAGCTTCGGCTCCGCGCATCACGTTGATGGCGTTGAGGTAGAACTCGCCGGCCACGCGTGCGGTCTGCTTGTTGGCACCATAAGTGAACATGCCCACGCCCGGCACCAGGACCACAGCGGGGTCGGCACCGCGCAGGGCGGGCGAATCTTCGGTGCTGTGGCGGTCATAGTAGGCCTGGTAATCCGCACGGTACTGCTCGTGTAGTTCCTTCAGCCGGGCAATGCTGTCCTCCACGGAAGCACCCGCGGGCAGGTCTAGGATCAGCGGCTTGACCTTGGTCCGCAGGAAGTGGTCCGGGCAGGAGGTGCCCAGGGCGCCCAGGCGCGGATGTTCGGCGCGTTCCAGGAAGTCCAGGACGACGGCGTCATCGGTGAAGTGCCCCACGGCCGGCTTGTCGGTGGACGCCAGTCCACGAAGAACCGGCGCCAGGGCGGCGGCTTTGGCGCGGCGCTCGGCTTCGGGCAGCGCAGAGTAACCGGGCAGGACGGCGCCGAACGGATCCTTGCGGCCGTTGGCGGCGATGTACGCTTCAGCGGTTTCGATGATCCACAGCGAGTTGGCTTCGGCCTCTTCGGACGTGGCACCCCAGGCGGTAATGCCGTGGCCGCCAAGGATGGTGCCGATGGCCTGCGGGTTGGCTTTCTTGATGGCGGCAATGTCCAGGCCCAGCTGGAAGCCGGGACGGCGCCAGGGCACCCAGAGCACCTTGGAGCCGAAGATCTTCTGCGTCAGGGCTTCGCCGGTGGCCGCCGTGGCAATGGCAATGCCGGAATCCGGATGCAGGTGATCCACGTGTGCGGCGTCCACCAGGCCATGCATGGCGGTGTCAATCGAGGGTGCCGCTCCGCCCTTGCCGTGGAGGCAGTAGTCAAAAGCAGCCACCATTTCGTCTTCGCGGTCCACGCCGGGGTAGGTGTTCACCATGGCGCGCATGCGGTCCAGCCGCAGGACGGCCAGCCCGGCTTCCTTGACGGTGCCGAGGTCTCCGCCGGAGCCCTTGACCCAGAGCAGCTCAACGTTTTCGCCGGTGACCGGGTCGGTATCGAAGCCCTTGGCGGAGGTGTTGCCGCCGGCATAGTTGGTATTGCGCTTGTCAGCGCCGAGACGGTTCGAGCGCGCGATCAGCGCACTGACTGTTTCGTTGGTCATTTCTTTTAGGCTCCCCATCCGGCCTGCTGGCCGCCCTGGCGTTCGGTGTTGATTTTGTTCTGGTATCCGCTGGCCGCGTAGGCCGCCATCGGATCCGCAGGCAGCCCGCGGGACTCGCGCCACTGTGCCAGGCCCGGACGGACATCGGTGTAGAAGGCATCCATGAAGACGGCATTCGCACCCAGGACATCTCCGGAGGTCTGCGCGGATTCCAGCGCCTCGGTGTCGACCAGCATGGCGCGGGCCATCATTTCCTGCACGTTGAGCACGGAGCGGATCTGGCCGGGGATCTTCTCCTCGAGGTTGTGGCACTGGTCCAGCATCAGGGAGACGCCGGACTTGGGGCCGAAGCCGCCGCCGCGCACTACTTCAAACAGGATGCGGAAGAGCTGGAACGGGTCAGCGGAGCCCACAATCAGGTCATCGTCCGCGTAGAAGCGGGAATTGAAGTCAAAGGAGCCCAGCTTGCCCAGGCGCAGCAGCTGCGCCACGATGAACTCGATGTTGGTGCCCGGCGCGTGGTGGCCGGTGTCCAAGCAGACCAGCGCCCTCTCGCCCAGGGCCAGGGTGTGGGCGTAGGACGTGCCCCAGTCGGGAACATCGGTGTGGTAGAAAGCCGGCTCGAAGAACTTGTACTCCAGGACCATCCGCTGGTCCTCGCCCAGGCGGTCATAGACTTTCCGCAGCGAGTCCGCCAGCCAGTCCTGGCGGGAGCGCATGTTGCCCTGGCCCGGGTAGTTGGTGCCGTCGGCAAGCCAGATCTTCAGGTCCCGGGAGCCGGTCTGGTGCATGACCTCGATGCACTCATACATATGGTCAATGGCCTTCTGCCGCACGGCCGGATTGCTGTGCGTCAGGCTGCCGAACTTGTACTCATCATCCTGGAACGTATTGGAATTCACCGTGCCCAGGGCAATGTTGTGCTCCTTGGCGTACGTTCCGAGCTCCGCGTAGTCATCCACCTTGTCCCAGGGGATATGCAGCGCGACGGCGGGAGCCAGCCCGGTCAGCTCGTTGACCTTGGCGGCGTCCGCGATCTTCTCCCGGATGGTGCGCGGGGTTCCGGGGGTGGCGAAAACCTTGAACCGGGTGCCGGAATTTCCGTAGGCCCACGATGGAACCTCAATTCCCAGACCTTCAAGGTCGGGAAGAATCTCGGACAGGGACGTCATTGGCTGATCTCCAAGCTGGCAGAAGGTGGAAAGCGATTCTCCGGCTCACAGCGCCGGGTTTGAATCGTTTCATAATACGAGTCAAACTTATGGTTTCCGCGGTAGGCTGTCAAGACAGGTACCGGCGAAAAATATGGGGATCCCGATGGCAGCGAGTATTAAAGAGGTGGCAGCGCTGGCTGGTGTGGCCGTGGGAACCGTCTCGAACGTCCTTAACCACCCGGATCGGGTGGCACCGGCCACCCGCGAACGGGTGCAGGGCGCCGTCGAAACCCTGGGATTTGTCCGCAATGATGCCGCCCGCCAACTGCGTGCCGGCCAGAGCCGCACCATTGGAATGATTGTCCTGGACTCGTCCAACCCGTTTTTTGCCGCCGTTGCCCGCGCCGCTGAGAACGAGGCCACACTGCACGGCAGCGACATCATCATGGGCAACAGCGGCAATGACCCGGACCGGGAGGCACGGTACGTCACCCTCTTCGAAGAACAGCGGGTCCAGGGGGTGCTGATTTCTCCGGCGGGGGACATCAGCGCCCGGATCGGTGCACTGCGGGACCGCGGAGTGGCCGCCGTCCTGGTGGACCGGGAAGGCGGCCCCGGGGACCACAGTTCCGTTTCGGTGGACGATACGGCCGGAGGGTTCATGGCTGCAGAGCACCTGCTGGACACCGGACGGCGGCGGCTGGCCTTCGTGGGCGGCTCCCCCGGCATCAGGCAGGTCGCAGATCGGCTTGAAGGAGCACTAAAGGCAGTCTCCGAGCATCCGGACGCGAGCCTTGAAGTGCTCGAGGCGGCAGACATGACCGTCCTGGCCGGCCGTGCCGTGGGCCAGGAACTGGTGGAACGAAGCCGGGACAGACTGCCGGAAGCAATTTTCTGCGCCAACGACCTCCTTGCCGTCGGCGTCCTGCAGTCCCTGCTCCTCATCAACGGGCTGCGGGTCCCCGAGGACGTGGCGCTGATCGGCTACGACGACATCGACTTTGCGCAGTCCACCGTGGTGCCGCTGTCCTCAATCCGCCAGCCCGCTGAAGAGATCGGCCGGACCGCCGTCACCCTGCTGCAGGAACAGCTCGCTGACGCCCACGCTCCTGCCCGGCAGGTGCGCTTTACCCCCGAGCTGGTGGCCCGGCAGAGCACGCGGAGCTAACAGTCCACATCCACGCCTCCCTCTCACCTGCACATAGATTCCTGAACCCCGCCACAATAGATGGTCCCGCCCAACGCTTTTTTTGATGCATCCGTGATGTACTGCCTTTACGCGTCCCGCGGGGGGATTCGAGGACCTGCGGGGACACGTTCTTCACTGACGAGCAATGTTCCTCTCTCTTCCTTATCTGGCTTAAAGGAGAGTAGATGCGAACATCGGCATCCATGCGGGCACCGGCCGTGCGGGCTCAACCCTTTTGCTGGACAGCGTGTCTTGCTCTCCTTAGCTTGCTGGCCGGATCCGGGCCAACATGGAACATCAACGGTCCCCTGACTACCGGTGATGCCACGGTCTGCGCCGTACAGCCAAATCACGGCACCGCAGCATTTGGAAGCGTGGTGGAGAACAGCAGCGGCAGCGACCTGACCATCAGGGAAGTATCTCTTATTGATGCAAATAACCTGGAACTCGTCGCGTCCTACCTCATGCCAATAGACGGCATCAAATCGTACGTCGTGGGAACCGGAACAACCGAGCCTGATGAACCGGATGCCAAAGCTGCCTGGAAGAGCATGATGCGGGTGGGGTCCACCGGACTGGCCGCCGGACAGTCCGCGAACATCGTCGTCACTGTTGATAACGGCGACTCTGAAACCGGCACTTCCCGGGCGCTTCGCATTGTGTATGAACACCACAACCATACATATGTGGCAATATCCGTCAACACACTGATACTGGCGGATACCAGATGCCTCTAAACATGCCGTTCCGCCGCAGGCCTCTGTTCCCGGCACAACGCCGTGGCTACCGTAGGACGGACAGGGGTGGCTCTGCCGAGGAGTGACTGAACATGTTCGACCCGTCAGGCATCAGTACTTCAGTGCCGCCATCGGGCCCGGGCTGCGCGGAGTGCACGGCCGAAGGCAGCTGGTGGTTCCACCTGCGCCGGTGTGCCGAGTGCGGCCATATCGGCTGCTGTGACAATTCCCCGGGCCAACATGCCACCGGCCACGAACAGTCAACAGGGCATCCAGTGATCCGCAGTTACGAACCCGGCGAGGACTGGTTCTGGGACTACAGGAGCAGTTCGGTCTTTGAGGGTCCCAACCTGGCACCCCCGGAAAGCCATCCCGCCAGCCAGGGTGTTCCCGGACCGGCGGGGCGCGTTCCTCCCAACTGGCAGGAACAACTACGCTAAGCGGTCCGAACAACGTGCCGGCAAGAGCGTAAATCGGTGCTTTGCGCAAGTCGGATGCGCGGATCACACTGTGTAAAACACGCACGATTCCGGGCGTAATGTGGAGCCATGGCACGTACATACATAGTTACTGGATCAGGATCGGGAATCGGCGCCGCTACAGCCGAACTGCTGCGCGAGCGCGGCAACACCGTTGTGGGAGTGGACCTTCGCGGGGCTGAGGTCGAAGCAGACCTGAGCACCCCAGAGGGCCGCCGTGCCGCTGCTGAGAAGGCAGTGGAGCTCGCCGGCGGCACAGTGGACGCAGTCATTGCCTGCGCCGGAATCTCCGCACCGGCACCCATTACGGTTGCAGTGAACTTCTTCGGTGTTACCGAGTTCCTCGAACTGCTGGCCCCCACGCTCGCCAAGAGCGATGCACCGCGTGCTGCCGTAGTGAGCTCCATGGCGTCGCTGCAGCCTAACTCCCCCGAGCTCGTTGACGCGATGCTGGCCGGGAATGAGTCACGCGCCCTGGAAATCGGCGCAGAACTCGCTGCAAAGGGACCGCGCGAGGGATATCTTAACTACCCGTCGTCCAAGCGGGCACTCAGCCGCTGGGTTCGCCGGGCAAGCATCACCGACACGTTTGCCGGCGCCGGCATCCCGCTGAACGCCGTAGCACCGGGCACCGTTCTCTCGGCGATGACCAAGGAACTGCTGTCCACGCCAGAGGGCCGCGAGATGGTGGACTCCTCGGTACCCATGCCGCTGAACGGACACTCCGAGCCGGTCGTCATTGCCAAGCTCCTCGCCTGGCTCACCAGCGAAGAGAACACGCACACCACCGGCCAGACCATCTACACCGACGGCGGCGCCGACGCCACGCTGCGTGGAGACGACATCTGGGGCGCATAACGAACACCGCTGCCGGCTAGTTTAGTCGGCAGAGCACTGACAGCGGCTCCGGACCATTTGGTCCGGAGCCGCTGTCATATCCGGAGCCGCTGTCATGTCCGGCGCGTCACTGCGGCCACCGGCGTTGAGTCCGGAGTCCCCGTTCGGCGGCCCACCCTCCGCAGGATGCCCAGCCGCAGGGACAGGTAAGCCAGCCCTCCCGCCGGGATCGGCAGCCAAAACTGCACCAGCCGCCAGGACAGCACGCCGAGGACGGCCACATGATCCGGCGCTCCGAAACCCACGATCATCGGTACCAGAATTCCCTCCACCAGGCCCATGCCGCCGGGAGTGAGCGGCACCAGCGCCACCAGGTTTGCGAGTGAATATGCCAACAGCAGTTCGGCAGGATGAAGGACATGCCCGTAGGCGGCAAGGAAGACCCATAGACACGCCGCATCCAGAACATAGTGCAGGGCGGCCAGAACCACGGCTGCTGCCAACCTCCGCGGATCCCGGCGAAACATCTGCACCTCGCCGGCGATCGTCCGGACAAACCGCTCCGCAGCTACCGGAGAAACAAACCTTATGGCCCGGGCCATGGCGCGCACAGCATGGACAGCCCCGGCCAAGTGCCGGTCCAGGACCGCGAGCATAGCGATGGAGATTACCAGCAGCACCAGCACAACGCCGCCGGCGACGGTGAGGTAACGGCCTCCGGCAGTGGTGCCGTGAACAGCCAACAGGCCCGCACTGAACAGTCCTGCCAGCACAAGATTGGCTCCAACCACCTGGACGGTGGCCGCGCTGAGTGCATCCTCGGACTGCACTCCGCAGCGCGTGAGCAGCCTGAAACGGGCGGCCGCCGACGTCGCCCCGCCGCCGGGGACAGTGTGGTTGACGGCCAGATCGGCAAGGTCGATGCGGAACAGGGTAAAGAACCCCGGCCGGCTGCCCCCGGGCAGCACCTCGCGGGTCAGCCAGCTGTAGCTCGCCAGCGAACAGGCCTCCAGGAGCACCGCTGCGAGGACCAGCATCAGCGGCAGGCCGCGCAGGGCCGAAAGTATGTTGCCGGAGCTCACCAGCTGCGGCAGCACAATGTACTCGACCACCAGCACCACAGCCAGCAGCGCCGCTGCCCAGCGCAGCAGCCGGGAGTGCTCGGCCCGCCGCCAGGCCGAGCGCAGGTGCGAGGTCATGCGACAAGCACAGCAGAAGGGCTGCCTGCCCACCAGAGCGAAGCTGGCCGGGGTCACCGGGATATTCAACCCCGCGGACTGACTTGCCCTTCGACGCTTCTTTCTGACACGATGTTGGCATGATGCCGACACGATGTTGGCATCTGCCCCAACAACCCACGGAGTTTCCCATGTTTTTAGCGCTGCGCGAACTGCGCTTCGCGCGGGCACGGTTTGGCCTGATGGGTGGCGTTATTGCCCTCATCGCCATCCTGATGGTCCTGCTGTCCGGTTTGTCCTCCGGTCTCGTGAACGACGGCGTCTCCGGGCTCAAGAGCATGCCCGCCACAGCCTTCGCCTTTAACGAAGGAACAAAGACCGACAATGCCTTCTCACGCAGTGTTGTCGATGAGTCCCAGGCCGAAGCATGGCGCGGCCAGCCCGGTGTGCAGGACGTGACCCTCATGGGTGCTTCCATGATGAACGGCGCTACCGGCGACGGCACCCAGGTGGATCTTTCCTTCTTCGGTGTCGACTCCGAATCTTTCCTCGCCCCGGAAATCGGCGAAGGACGCCCAGCATCCGCCCCGGATGAGATTGTTGTCTCCCCCACAGGTGCAGATGAAGGCCTGGAGCTGGGTTCAGTAGTCACCCTGGAGCGGATCGGCACGGAGCTGACCGTCGTCGGTCACACCGCCGATCAGGCGACCTTCGGTCACGTAACCGTTGCCTACCTTCCCCTGAGGACATGGCAGTACATTGCCGGCGGCGACGCGGGCCCCGGAGCACCCACGGAAGCAGACACCGCCCGAGCATCGTTCATCACGGCCAGCACCGTGGCGCTGCTCGCCAAGGACGGCGCCGACATTAACTTCGCTGCAGGCGACGAAGCTGCCGGAACCGTCACATCAACGCTGAAGGAATCCTTCAACGCCTCACCGGGCTATAGCGCCGAAACCCTGACACTGCAGATGATCCAGGTTTTCCTTTACGCCATCTGTGCACTTGTTGTCGGGGCTTTCTTCACGGTGTGGACCGTCCAGCGCAAGCACGAACTGGCTGTCCTGCGCGCCATCGGCGCCTCCACCTCCTACCTGCTGCGCGACGGTCTTGCCCAGGCAGCCATTGTCCTGGTCGGTTTCACCGCTGCCGGCGTCCTGGTGGGCCTCGGGATGGGCTCCGCCCTGTCCGGCACTGCTATGCCGTTCGCCCTGGAAGCCGGACCAATAGGCCTCGCCACGGCCCTGACGATCCTGCTGGGCCTGATCGGTGCCGCAGCCGCCATCATTCGAATTTCCCGGGTTGACCCCCTGGCTGCTCTGGGAGGACAGCGATGAATACAAAAACCGAAGCCAAAACAGACACAACCCTTGGGCTGATGATTGAAGGAGCCAGCTTGGCCCTGGGCGACGGCGATGCCACCGTCCAGGCGCTCGATGACGTCAATCTCACAGTGCGCCCCGGCGAACTCGTCGCTGTGGTTGGACCCTCGGGAGCCGGCAAGTCAAGCCTGCTCGCAGCGGCCGGCGCGCTCATCAGTCCGGACTCCGGAACCATAACAATCAACGGCACAGACCTCGCCTCACTGAACAGTGCGGCGCGTGCCAGCTTCCGCCTGCGCAACATCGGCTTCGTCTTCCAGTCGGGAAACCTTATACCGGCCCTTACCTCCGGGGAGCAGCTTGAACTGGTGCACCGGATGGCCTTCGGAAAAAAGAGCTTTGATCCGCGGGAACTGCTGGCAGCAGTGGGAATGGACCACAAGCTCAAGAGCCGGCCCGATCAGCTTTCCGGCGGCGAGCGACAGCGCGTGGGAATCGCCCGGGCCCTGGTGACCCGGCCGCCGCTGCTGCTCGTGGACGAGCCCACTGCCGCGCTGGACCGGCGCCGCAGCCAGGACGTGGTAGCACTACTGGCCCGCGAAACCGCTGACCGCGGCGTTGCTACAGTTATGGTGACGCACGATCACGATGTGCTGCACCACTGCCACCGCGTGGTGGAGATGGTTGACGGGCGCCTCATCAACCCGTAAACGTACACAGCAAGAACCAGGAGGGCATGTGCCCCGCATTACCGCCCCTACGGTCGCAGCACACCGCGCGGCCCAGCAACGGGCACTTCTGGATGCGGCACGCACCCTGCTGGCCCGGACCGGCGAGGCTCCCAGCATGGCCGAAGTGGCCGCACTGGCGGGCCTGGCCCGGCCGAGCGCCTACCAGTACTACAAGTCCCGGCAGGACCTCCTGCACGCCCTGGTCCAGGACGTGTTTCCCCGCTGGGCCCAGCGGGTGGAGGAAGCCATGCGCGCCCAATCCGATCCGGCCGACCGCATCCTCGCCTACGTCCTGACCAACATTGCACTGGTGGCCGAGGGTGAACATGCAGTGGGCAACGCCCTGGCGGCCGTGGCGCCCAGCGAGGAACTCAATACCCAGAGCTCCATGATGCATTCGCAGCTCCTGGACCCCCTGGTTGGCACGCTTCGCGAGCTGGGGTCCGAGGATCCGGCCGCCACCGCCGAGCTGATCAACGGCATAGTGCACACGGCCACCAAGCAGCTGGAGTCCGGGACACCGCAGCAGGCCGTAAACGCGCGCGTCACCGAACTCCTTGAACCCTTCGTACGGGAGCAGCGCCGCAGCGCTTCCGGAAAGCAGCAACCATGAATCACCCTCGCACCGCCACCACCTCCCCCGCCACGTCTCCAGCCCCGTCCCGCACCGGCCGTAGCCGTGCCATGCTCCTGGCCCTGGACGTTGTGCTCATTATCCTTTTTGCCGCACTTGGCCGGGACACCCATCAGCACGGCCTGAATCCGGCGGGCATCCTCGTGACCGCTTCACCGTTCCTCGTTGCCTGCCTTGCCGGCTGGCTCCTGCTGCGCCGCCGGCTCTCCCCGGCGTCCCTGTGGCCCGGCGGGGTCATCCTGTGGCTGATCACCGTGGTTGCCGGACTGGGGATCCGCGCACTTTTCGGCGGCGGCGTCGCCCTGAGCTTTGCCGTTGTCACGCTGTGCGTCCTCGGCGCCTTCCTGCTCATTCCCCGGCTTGCTGCGGATCTCCTGGCCCGCAGAAACCACTGACCCAGCCCCTGTCCCGACTTCCGATAGGCTCGCATCAGGGCGCCGCCTGCACCGCAGCTGCGGCCTCCGCCCACGGCAGCATCACGAAAGGCTCACCATGATCACGGCTTTTGTCCTCATCCAGACCGACTCCGCCCGCATCCCCGAATGTGCCGAGGAGATCTCGGAGATCGAAGGCATCAGCGAGGTCTATTCCGTCACGGGCGAATGGGACCTCATAGCCATTGCCCGCGTGCGTCGGCATGAGGACCTCGCCGATGCGATCGCGAACCGGCTTTCCAAGGTCAACGGCGTCATCGGAACAACCACCCAGATTGCTTTCCGCGCCTATTCCCAGCACGACCTGGACGCTGCTTTTTCGCTGGGCTTCGACGGCTAATATGCCACAGCTACGTAGGTCGTTATCACGAATCCATAGCCATACGGACACGGTTACATAACAATTTAGGGCTCTTTTCCACTCCCTATCGGGTGGAAAAGAGCCTTTTTCATGGGTTTTAGGGCCTGCGCCGCTACCGTGAGACGACTACTGGGTGACCTCGATCCAGCGGTCCAGCGCCGCCTGCGCGGAGCCGGAATCAATGGACTCCTCAGCACGGCGGATCCCGGCCATCAGGCGTTCGGGCAGCGGGCCGTGCGCGTTCGGATCCAGGGCCACCAAAGCTGCTGCGGCGTTGAGAACAACGGCATCGCGCACCGGCCCCTTATCGCCGGCGAGGACACTTCGCACCACCGCAGCATTCGCGGCAGCGTCTCCGCCCCTCAGGTCCTCCAGCGTCGCCCGGGGTATCCCGAGGTCCATCGGGTCCACCGATGACACGCTCACGGCCCCGTTACGGACCTCCCAGACGGTGGAGACGCCCGTCGTCGTCATCTCATCCAGGCCATCCTCGCCGCGGAAGACCAGGGCCCGCACCCCGCGCGCCGCCAATACGCCGGCCATCAGGGGCGCCAGCCTGGGATCGGCAACACCAATGGCGGAGGCCGTGGGACGGGACGGGTTAGTCAGCGGACCCATGAAGTTAAAAGCAGTCGAGACACCCATTTCACGGCGCGGCACCGCGGCATAGCGCATGGACGGGTGGAACACCTGGGCAAAGCAGAACGTGATGCCGGCCTTCACCGCCGCCTCCGCCACCCGGTCCACGGTCAGGTCCAGCCGGACTCCCAGGGCTTCGATCACGTCAGCCGAGCCGGACGACGACGACGCCGCCCGGTTTCCGTGCTTAACCACCTTCGCTCCGGCACCCGCACACACGAGGGCGGCCATGGAAGAAATATTGACGGTGTTGTGCCGGTCACCACCGGTGCCGACAATGTCCAGAGTCTCGCCGGGAATCTCAATCGGCCTGGCGTTTTCCAGCATGGCCTCCACCAGCCCGGTCAGCTCCTGGACCGTTTCACCCTTGGCACGCAGCGCCACCAGGAACCCCGCCATCTGGGCGTCGGAGGCCTCTCCGGCCATGATCGAATTCATGGCCCACCGGGTCTGGTCGCTGCGCAGATCCTGCCGCAAAATCAGGGTGTTGATCAGCGTCGGCCAGGTGTGTTGGGGGCTCGGATTCGTAGTCACATCCACAAGGTTATCTACGAATCGTAGAAAATGCTGATTTGTTTCTGCTGATCCACTTCCGCGCCGTTACAGGGATCCGCAGGGTTTCGGCACTATTTAGACGCGCCGACCGTCTTTGTCTGTTGGAGAACTGGAGAGTTTTACGTCCATAATGTCTATGTGACAACAGCGACCCATGCCCCCAGTACCCCGGCTCACCCCACGCTGAACCGCCCCAACATGGTTTCCGTCGGAACCGTAGTGTGGCTGGCCAGCGAACTGATGTTTTTCGCCGCCCTTTTTGCCATGTATTTCACCCTTCGCTCGACCTCGAGTGATCTGTGGGCCATGGAGACGGAGAAGCTTAACGTTCCGTTTGCGCTTGCGAACACGGTGATCCTTGTTCTTAGTTCCGTTACCTGCCAGTTCGGCGTCTTCGCCGCAGAACGCCTCCAGCCGCGCCGCACGGGAGGACTGTTCAACGTCTCCCGCTGGGGCATGGTCGAGTGGTTCCTCCTCACCTTCGTTATGGGATCGGTTTTCGTAGCCGTCCAGGCCTTCGAGTACGCAACGCTCGTTACCGAAGGGGTTTCGATCTCCTCGAACTCCTACGGCTCGTCGTTCTACCTGACGACCGGTTTCCACGGCCTCCACGTGACGGGCGGGCTCATCGCGTTCCTGTTCATCATTGGACGTGCCTACGCAGCGAAGCGTTTTGGCCACTTTGAAGCCACTTCCGCGATCGTGACCTCGTACTACTGGCACTTCGTGGACGTAGTCTGGATTGCCCTGTTCGTCATCATCTACTTCCTCAAGTAACACCTGCTTGAGCCGGCAAACTCCAAAGAAATCCACAGTGGCACCAGCACACCAAAGACCACACAAGTTAGGAACCACCAAGTGAAGGCACTATCGCAAAGGCGACGTCATCCCCTAGCAGCAGTTGCGCTGCTGCTGCTGGGACTCCTCGTTACAGGTGGGCTCTACGCAGCAGTCAGCGGCGCCAACGAGGCCCAGGCTGCCAGCACCGCCTACACGGCTGATGACGAAAACCAGGGCGAGAAGCTCTTCATCGCCAACTGCGCCACCTGCCACGGCATGGACGCTTCGGGATCCGCCAACGGTCCCTCCCTTATCGGCGTCGGCGCCGCTTCGGTCGACTTCCAGGTCGGCACCGGACGCATGCCCATGGCCATGCAGGGGCCCCAGGCCCAGCAGAAGCCCGTCCAGTTCACTGACGAACAGACCGCCCAGCTTGCCGCCTACGTGGCCAGCCTTGGTGCCGGTCCGGTAGTGCCGGACAGTGAAGCAGTTGACGCCTCAGCCGGCAACGCTGCCGAGGGCGGCGAGCTTTTCCGGGTCAACTGCGCCATGTGCCACAACGCTGCCGGCGCCGGCGGCGCCCTGACGCAGGGCAAGTTTGCTCCCTCTCTGGAGGGCGTCTCCGAGAAGCACATCTACGAGGCCATGGTCACGGGCCCGCAGAACATGCCCGTCTTCAACGACGCGAACATCTCCCCCGAGGACAAGCAGAGCATCATTGCCTTCCTGAAGAACATTGAAGCCAACGGCTCCCCGGGCGGTGCCGAACTCGGCTCACTGGGTCCGGTATCCGAAGGCCTGTTTATCTGGACGGCGGGCCTCGGCCTCGTCATCGCTTTCACCATTTGGTTGACCTCCCGGTCTTCCTAGACATCACCCGCGCTCACCCTCCCTGGGTGACATCACAGTTACACATAGGTCTATAAATGCAGTTTCAAGAGAAGGATGAGGGGGATCATGGGCGACCATAGTCACGGCAGTCCGAACACCTCGGGCACCGTCGCTACGGCTGGCCAGGGCGACGAAGAGAAGTTCCGGAATCCCGGACTCCCTCCGCACCGTCCTCGCCTGGCCGATACGAATCCCCAGGCTGAGAAGCGCGCCGAGCGGCAGGTGGCGGCATTGTTCGTCATCTCCATCATCGGCACGCTCGTGTTTTTCATCGGGTACTTCGGCATCAAGCTTGAGGGCAGCCACACCATTGCGGACATCCGCGTGCAGAACCTGCTTCTGGGCCTGGGCACCGCCTTCGCGATGCTCGGCATCGGCGTCGGTATTGTGCACTGGGCCAAGACGCTCATGCCGGACCATGAGGTCACCGAGGAACGGCATGAAATCCGTCCCGAGGAAGACCGCGTCATCGCAGAGAAGATGGTTGGCGACATCATCGAGGAAACGGGCATCAAGCGCCGTCCCCTGATCCGCAACACGCTTCTCGGGGCAATGGTCCTGGCGCCGCTTCCGGCCATCGCTGTTTTCCGCGACCTGGGCCCGCTGCCGGGCAATTCGCTGCGCCACACCATGTGGTCCGAGGGTGTTCACCTGACCCGCGATCCCAGCGGAACCCGCATCAAGGCTTCGGATGTGACGCTGGGGTCAGCTTTCCACGTCATCCCCGAGGGCCTGAACGAGTCCGAGAACAAGCTGGAGGAAAAGGCCAAGGCCGTAGTCCTGCTGATGCGCCTGGACCCGGACGAGCTGAACCCCTCACCCGGCCGCGAAGACTGGAACGTTGACGGCATTGTTGCCTACTCCAAGATTTGCACGCACGTTGGCTGCCCGGTTGCGCTGTACGAACAGCACACCCACCATCTGCTGTGCCCGTGCCACCAGTCCACCTTTGACCTCACGCAGGAATGCAAGGTCATTTTCGGTCCGGCTGTGCACCCGCTTCCGCAGCTGCCCATCGCCGTTGACGATGATGGCTACCTGATCGCCACAAGCGATTTCCATGAACCGGTTGGACCGAGCTACTGGGAGCGTGGCTAATCATGAGTGTTCCCTCTGCAACTCCCTATGAGCCCAAGACACGTTTGGGACGCGTCACCAACTTCGTTGACACCCGGGTCAGCGGATCCGCAATGGTCAAGGAATTCGGCCGCAAGGTCTTTCCCGACCACTGGTCGTTTATGTTCGGTGAAGTTGCGCTGTACTGCTTCGTCATCCTGCTGCTTTCCGGCACCTTCCTGACGTTCTTCTTTGATCCTTCCATGGCTGAGACCCACTATGACGGCAGCTATGTCCCGCTCAAGGGCGTGGAGATGTCAGTGGCCTACGAGTCCTCGCTGAATATCTCCTTTGATATCCGCGGCGGCCTCTTCATGCGCCAGGTTCACCACTGGTCAGCCCTGCTGTTCGTGGCTGCAGTCTCGGTGCACATGCTGCGCGTGTTCTTCACCGGCGCGTTCCGCAAGCCCCGCGAACTCAACTGGGTGGTGGGCGGCGTCCTACTGATCCTCTCCCTCGCTGCAGGCTTCACCGGCTATTCCCTCCCCGATGATCTGCTCTCCGGCAACGGCCTGCGCATCATCGACGGCGTCATCAAGGCAGTGCCTGTTGTTGGAACGTACATCAGCTTCTTCCTCTTCGGCGGAGAGTTCCCGGGCACTGACATCATCAGCCGCCTCTACATGCTGCACATCCTGCTGGTTCCCGCCCTGATCCTGCTGATGATCGCCATCCACCTCTTCATGGTGGTTATTCACAAGCACACCCAGTTCCGCGGCCCCGGCCGTACGAACATGAACGTGGTGGGTTTCCCGGTTGGACCGGTCTACGCCGCCAAGGCCGGTGGATTCTTCTTCATCGTCTTCGGCATTATCGCGATCATCGCGGGCCTGTTCACGATCAACCCGATCTGGAACTACGGACCGTACGACCCGTCCCCCGTGTCTGCCGGTACCCAGCCTGACTGGTACATCGGCTGGGTTGACGGCGCTCTGCGCCTGATGCCGGGCTGGATCGGAAACATTCCCATGGAGTGGAACATTCCGTTCCCGTGGGGCACCAACACGCTCTCCATGAACGTGCTGTTCCCGGCGCTGGTTCCGGCCGGTATCGTGTTCACACTCCTGTTCACCTGGCCGTGGATCGAAGCCTGGCTCACCAAGGACAAGAAGATCCACAACCTGCTGGACCGACCGCGGAACGCCCCGTTCCGCACCGGCGTCGGCGTAGCCGGCATCATCTTCTACTGCACCATGTGGGCAGCTGCCAGCTCGGACCTCATTGCCACGCACTTCCATGTGTCGCTGAACGACGTGACGTACTGGCTGCGCTTCCTGGTGATCTTCGGACCGCTCATCGGCTTCGCCGTAGCCCGCCGTATCGCCTTGGCGCTGCAGCGCAAGGACCGCGAAATTGTCCTTCACGGCGTGGAGAGCGGCCGTATTGTCCGTCTCCCGCACGGTGAATACATCGAGGTTCACGAACCCGTAGACGAATTCAAGCGCTACAAGCTGGTGGACTTCACTTCCCACGAAGTGGCTCCCGCCCAGCCGGACGCACGCGGCAAGGTCACCGGCAAGGAGAAGCTGCGCGGACGACTGTCACGCTTCTTCTTCGAGGACCGGGTTGCTCCCGTGACTCCCAGTGAACTGGAAGCAGCACACCACCACGAGTCGCCCGCTGAAGTTGAAGCGGCCGAGGACGACCAGGCTTCGATCACGAACCGGTAGTTCCCGCTCGGGGTAAAGCACCACCCTACAAAGGGAGCCGGTCAGCATTCGCTGACCGGCTCCCTTTGTGTTTGCCGACTGGTCTTCGGTGCCTGCCGGTCCTTTCTCCGTTGCCCTGCGTGAGCGGTGCTCTGCTTTGTCGGTTAGTCGAGAACGAATGGCGCCTTGGCCGGAAGCGGGTGCCTACGCTTCCAATTGCCCGGCTCCGCAAACGGAGCCGAGCCGATGCCCAGTTTTGTGAAGTCCAGGTTGGCTTCACGGAGGACTACCAGCATGCCCTTTACGGCCTTGGGGACATCCGGCACGAGGCAGAAGATGTTCAGCTTGCCCGGAGCGAATTCGCTCTCCTCTACTGTGCCCAGGCCACGCCAGGAGAAGTAGGACGCCAGTGCGGTCCGTGCCTTGTATTCGAGGTAGCGGTCCCGGTCGGTGCCTTCGGCCGATTTCAGTGCATACTGCGCAACCACCCAGTGCTGCTCTTCGGCGGGGATCTCGGCGTAACCGAGCTCGGCGGATTTTGCGGCGAAGGCAGCGAACTTCTTCTCGGCCGCAGCCTCGTCCACCCCTGCAGTGGCACTGCTGGTCCCCATGTTGCCGACTCGGCCCTGGTTCAGCATGAACTCCTCGGATTCGGCGTCGTACATCGCTTCACGGAAGTGCAGGACCCCCTTGCCGTCACGGTGGTACATCATGGTGATGCTCATCTAGGTAGCCTTCCTGGCTGGTGTTGGTCTCAAAAAAGGCTCCGCGAATGTCGCCGGCGCCCTCATAGCTAGTTGTTCCCCGGCCGCTGGCAGGGCTTAGGCGCCCGGATGACGTCCCGGGTGGTATGAACGCGGTGTGCGCATTCCCGGCCGTTGGAGCGGCACCCAGAGCTTGTAACGGTCCGCCCGGTAGTAGGACACCGAGTAATCAACCATGGACCGGGAGGCGTAAGCGTGCCGCTGGATCTTGAGCAGTGGTGCACCAAGCTCAACATTGAGCAGCCGGGCAATGGAGGCCGAGGCAGCCGTGGCCTCAATGGTGTCCTCACCCCATTCGATCACCATTCCGTAGCGCTCGCTCAGCACCCGGTAGAGGGAGGTGGGAGGCTCTTCGTCGAGCATTCCGGGGACGTGGACAGCCGGGATGAAGTTCTCATCAACACTCATCGGCTCACCGTCCGCCAGCAGCTGGCGGCGGAACCGGACCACGGGCGTACCGGGGTCGATCTGCAGCTCGCGCGCCACCAGGTGGGAAGCCCCCACCTGTTCGAAACTCAGGACACGCGCATCGGGGACCATGCCGCGGCGGGCCATTTCCTCGCTATAGGACGTGAGCTTGATCTGGAGGTCAAGCTTGGGGCGGGCTACGAAGGTGCCCAGACCCACTACTCGTTCAAGTACCTCGTCTGCAACCAGCGCATCAATTGCTTGCCGCACCGTCATCCTGGCCACGCGAAAGTGCTCCGCCAGCGCCCGCTCCGAGGGAATCGCGGCACCGGCTACAGCCTCTTCTTTCACGAAGCGCCGCAGGATGTTCTGGAGCTGCTGATGCTTGGCTACTCCGGCTTCGGTGTCAATGAGATCCGGCAGGCGGCGGAGGGCATGCTCAGTCATCCGCGCCAGGTTCCGGAGTCCGTCATACTGCGCATGCGGCTCCTTCCTTGGCCCTGCGGGTGATTGCCCTACTTGTGGACTTACTCATCCAAGGATAACCGGACCTGGGAGCGGCACGGGTACCGGCGGGACGTCAGGGACAGAGAACAGGAGAGGGCCCGCAGTTGCCTGCGGACCCTCTCCCGGGCGGACCGGCGGTGGTGCCGGTCCAGTGCTCTTTTTAAGCCAATGCTTGGTAGGTCAGCGCGCGCACCCTAGTGTGCGTGGGCGCCCCGGCTGTACTCGTACACCCAGCCAACCAGCGCAATGAGCGCCAGTCCGGCACTGATGTAGAGAATCCACCAGCCAACGGCCATGCCCAGGAATCCACCCGCGGCGGAAGCACCGAGCAGCAGCGGCCACCAGCTCCAGGGGCTGAAGAAGCCCTGTTCGCCGGAGCCTTCGTGGATTTCCGCGTCGAGGCGGTCCTCCGGACGGGGACCAACCCGGCGGCCGGTGAAGCCAATGTAGAAGGCGATCATCGCGGACATGGCTGATGTCAGGAACAGGGCCAGGAAGCCCACGGGTTCCATCCACTCGACCATGTAACCGTAGACAACGCCAACCACAGCGAAGAACGGTGCCATATAGGCGAAGAGCTTAGTCTCTACCTTCACTTGACTGACTCCTTACGGTCGCCCGATCCGAAAACCTTGCCGGCGGCCGATTCATCGGTCACCGTCTGCTGCAGTTCAGGGTGGTGGAGGTCCAGTGCAGGACGCTCAGAACGGATGCGCGGCAGGGACGTGAAGTTGTGGCGCGGCGGCGGGCAGGATGTTGCCCACTCCAGCGATCCGCCGAAGCCCCACGGGTCATCAACTTCAACCTTCTTGCCATGGCGCCAGGTGATGTACACGTTCCAGAAGAACGGAATCATGGACGCACCCAGCAGGAAGGAACCGAAGGTGGAGAACTGGTTCATCAAAGTGAAGTTGTCCTCCGGCAGGTAGTCGGCGTAACGGCGCGGCATGCCGATGACGCCCAGCCAGTGCTGGATCAGGAACGTGGCGTGGAAGCCGATGAACAGCATCCAGAAGTGGATCTTGCCCAGGCGCTCGTTGAGCATCTTGCCGGTCCACTTGGGCCACCAGAAGTAGAACCCGGCGAACATGGCGAACACAACGGTTCCGAAGATCACGTAGTGGAAGTGTGCAACCACAAAGTAGGTATCTGAAACGTGGAAGTCCAAGGGCGGGGAAGACAGGATGATGCCGGTCAGACCACCGAAGAGGAAGGTAATGAGGAAGCCGATACTCCACAGCATGGGTGTCTCAAATGTAATCGACCCCCGCCACATGGTCCCAACCCAGTTGAAGAACTTCACGCCGGTTGGCACCGCGATCAGCATGGTCATGAAGGCGAAGAACGGCAGCATGACCGCACCGGTGACGTACATGTGGTGTGCCCACACGGTCACTGACAGGGCTGCAATGGCGATGGTCGCGTAGACCAGGCCCTTGTAACCGAAGATCGGCTTGCGGCTGAAGACCGGGAAGATCTCCGAGACGATGCCGAAGAACGGCAGCGCAATGATGTACACCTCGGGATGTCCGAAGAACCAGAACAGGTGCTGCCACAGGATGGCACCGCCGCGCTCGGGGTCAAAGATATGCGCTCCGAACCGCCGGTCCGCACCCAGTGCAAACAGCGCCGCTGCCAGGGGCGGGAAGGCCATCAGGACCAGGATGGCCGTAACCAGGGTGTTCCAGGTGAAGATGGGCATCCGCCACATGGTCATGCCGGGGGCACGCATGCAGATGATGGTGGTGATGAAGTTGACCGCACCGAGGATGGTACCGAAACCTGACAGCGCCAGACCAAACACCCACAGGTCCCCGCCGACGCCCGGCGAGAAGGTGGTGTTGGACAGCGGAGCATAGGCAAACCAGCCGAAGGAGGCCGCGCCCTGCGGGGTGATGAAGCCGGCAACGGCAATGGTGCTGCCGAACAGGAAGAACCAGAAGGCCAGGGCGTTCAACCGCGGGAAGGCAACGTCCGGAGCGCCGATCTGAAGCGGCATCATGACGTTGGCAAAGCCGGAGAACAACGGTGTTGCAAACATCAGCAGCATCACCGTGCCGTGCATGGTGAACAGCTGGTTGTACTGCTCCTTGGTCTGCAGGATCTGCATACCGGGTTCAAACAGCTCGGCACGGATGACCAGTGCCATCACACCTGCGAGACAGAAGAAAATAAATGATGCGATCAGGTACATGTACCCGATGGTCTTGTGGTCAGTGGAAGTGATCCAACTGACAACGATGCGCCCCTTGGAGACGGGGACGACGCGCGGTGCAACCTGAGTTTCTTCCGAAGTGTATTCGAGAGTAGTCACAGCTTCTTCCTACCTCCTTACTTCGTTGAGTCTGAGTTGTACACGCGGTCGTATTCGGAGCCGACCTGACCGTCGGGCAGGGTAGCCAGGTACGCGTCGTATTCGGCTTCCGAAACCACCTTGACGTTGAAGAGCATTTCCGAGTGGTACTCGCCGCAGAGTTCTGCGCACTTACCGTCGTAGGTGCCCTCAATGCCGGGAGTGATGTTGATGTAGTTGGTCCGCCCGGGGTAAAGGTCCATCTTCTGCAGGAAGGCAGGAACCCAGAAGGAGTGCTGTACGTCGCGGGAGTTCAGCTGAAGTTCAACGGTCTGGTTGACCGGCAGGTAGAGGGTCGGCAATTCCGACTCCGCCTTCTCCGTGCCGTCCAGGTTCACCTGGACGTTGACGTCATACTTGTCCTCATTGACGTAGTTGAAGTCCCAGGACCATTGCTTTCCGCGGACATCCACAACCACGTCCGGATCATCAACACGCTCACTGATGGCGCGGATGTCCTGGTCGGTGAAGTAGAACAGCACCAGGACCATGAACAGCGGAATGGCCGTGTAGAAGATCTCCAGGGGGAGGTTGTAGCTCAGCTGCCGCGGGTAACCGGTTTCATTCTTCCGGCGACGGTAGGCAACAATGCACCAAAGAATTAGTGCCCAGGTAAGCACGCCAACCGCCAGTGCCGCGATCCATGAATTGACCCAAAGGTCCATGATCCGGCCGGTGTGGTTGGTAGTGTCGCGCTCCGTGGGCAACCATCCCCGTTGGGCTTCTGCTGAACAACCCGATAAAAACAACGCGCCGGCCGACGTTACGGCTGAGATCTTTAAGATCCTGGCGCGTCGGCTGCTGGTTCGGTCCTGCGAACTCACAGACGGCCCTTCCTCTTGTTACGTGCAAGTGCGGCACAGCAGGCAGACGAATCCCCTACTGCGCACGATCAGTTTTACTACTACGTGTAGAGCTTACCCGCACGCGTGGCCATCCAGTGACAGACCGCACCGCGTCCTTGGCAAAATACCGTGTGTTACGGCCTTTCGGCCGCAAGGCCCCGTTAGTGGAACGGGGCCCGGAACGCAGCTTAGTGGAATGAATCTCCGCAGGCACATGAACCGCCCGCATTGGGATTGTCGATAGTGAACCCCTGCTTGGAAATAGTGTCTTCGAAGTCAATGGACGCACCCGACAGATACGGAACGCTCATCTTGTCCACAATGACCTCTACTCCCTCGAAATCCCGCACGGCATCACCGTCGAGGACCCGCTCATCGAAGTACAGCTGGTAGATCAGACCCGAGCAGCCGCCGGGCTGGACGGCCACGCGAAGCCTAAGGTCGGTGCGGCCTTCCTGCTCCAGGAGGCTGCGGACCTTTCCGGCAGCAACCTCGGAGAGGGCAACTTCATGGGTGGGCAGTTCAGTGTCCGGGGCGGTAGCCGCCGCCGAATCCACAGTGGTGCCGGTTTCGCTGGTGGAAGTGCTCATTACTTCTCTCTTTCCTCACGTGGACCGTGCTCGGGAGGGCAGTTGCGCTCCCCCGAAGGCTCCGGGCCAGGTCCTTCTCCATGGTACGTCGGTGCCTATACCCAGACGCAACGCAGCCGGGCCCGAAAAGATTTCCGGACCCGGCTGCGTTGCTGCAAAGGACAGGGGACCGTTAGGCGCCGGCGGCCTGTCCGAGGCTGGCCAGCAGCAGGGCCTCCGCCAGCACTGCATTGCGGAAGTCCCCCAGGTCCAGGGACTCGTTGGCGCTGTGTGCGCGCGAATCCGGGTCCTCGACGCCGGTGATCAGGATCTGGGCGGACGGGAACAGCTCTGTCAGGTCCGCAATAAACGGAATGGAACCGCCCATGCCGGACTCCACCGGCTCCACGCCGCCCCACGCTTCACGCAGCGCCCACAGCGCGGTGCGCGCCGCCGGTGCGGTGGTGTCGGTGGCGAATGCCTGACCCTGCTCCCCCGGCGTGAAGGTGACCTTGGCTCCGAACGGCGCGTGCGCCTGGACGTGGCGGTCGACGGCGGCCATCGCCTCTTCGGGGTTCTGCCCCGGAGCCAGCCGAAGACTGAACTTGGCCCGGGCCTTGGGCTGAATGGTATTGGATGACATATCCACAGACGGAACATCGATTCCGATGATGGACAGAGCCGGCTTGGTCCACAGACGGGACGCGATGGACCCGGTGCCGGCCAGCTGCACGCCGTCGAGCACTGAGGAATCTTCACGGAAGTCCGCCTCCACGTACTCCACGGCAGCGGTGTCGGAGGCCGCAAGGCCTTCGATGGCGACGTCGCCGGCGTCGTCGTGGAAGGTGGCAATCAGACGCGCCAGGAGCGTGGGGGCATCCAGCACGGGACCGCCGAACATTCCCGAATGCACGGCATGAGCCAGAACCTGGACTTCTACCGTGCCGTCCACCAGGCCGCGCAGACTTGTAGTGAGCGCGGGCACGCCCACCTTCCAGTTCCCGGAGTCGGCCACCACAATGACATCAGCCGCGAGCAGGTCGCGATACGTTTCGAGGAAGTCGCGGAACGTGGGCGATCCGGCTTCTTCCTCGCCTTCAATGAACAAGGTGATGCCAACACCGGAATCCTCGCCCAGCACCTCGTCCAGGGCGCGGATGGCACCGATGTGGGCCATAATTCCAGCCTTGTCATCCGCAGCACCGCGGCCGTACAGACGGCCGTTGCGCTCAGTGGCGGTAAAGGGCTCCGACTCCCACAGGGCCAGGTCACCCGGGGGCTGCACATCGTGATGGGCATAAAGCAGGACGGTGGGCCTGCCGTCCTTCGCGGGCCGGCGGGCGACGACGGCGGGACCGCCCGGCGCCCCGTTGTTGTCCACCCGCAGGATCTGCACATCGGAGATCCCGGCCTCGCGGATCAGCGCAGCCACTGCGGCGGCGCTCTCGTTGAGCCGCTCCGGGTCAAAGGAATCCCAGGCAATGCCGGGAATGGATACGAGGGACTTGAGCTGCTCAACCGTACGGGGGAAATCGGCTGCCACGGCGGACCGCAGGGCATCCACATCCACGGATGAAGAGGGAGATTCTGGATTCAAAGTCATAACAAAACAGTACATGCGGCCCGCAGCTGCCCGGCCGTCCGCAGTGTTCAACGGCGCAGAACCCGCGTCCTCGGGCCGGGCCGCCGGTCCAGGCGCGTGACGGCAGCGGATGAAGGGCCGCCGGAGGCCGCCGCCAAGGTATCCTATAAGGGTGTTCGGACGAAAGAATGAAGCGCCCACCGCGCAGGAAACTGTGGACCAGGCTGCCGCGGCAGCCGAGACCAGCTCAGCCCGCGCGGCCGCGGGGAAGGGAGTTCCCACCCCCAAGCGCCGGGATCAGGTTGCAGCGCGTCAGCGCCCGCTGGTCCCCACTGACCGCAAGGCTGCGAAAAACGCCAGCCGCGACGCCATGCGCGAAGAACGGCTGAAGACCCGCGCCGCCCTCGACACCGGGGACGAGCGTTACCTCCCGCTGCGCGACAAGGGACCCCAGCGCCGGTTCATCCGCGATGTGGTGGACTCCCGCTGGAACCTCGGTGAGTTTGTCATGATCGCCGCCCTGGTCTTTGTGGTGGTTAGCTTCGTCCAGAACCTCACCGTACAGAGCATCGTCATGCTGGCCTTCTGGGTACTGATCCTGGCCGTTATTCTGGACAGCTTCATCCTGCGGGCCATCATCCGGCGCCGGCTCACCGATAAATTTGGCGGACCCAATTCCGGCGACGTCTGGTACGGCGTCTCGCGCGCCCTCCAGCTGCGCCGTTTCCGCCTCCCCAAGCCGCAGGTCAAGCGCGGGCAAAAGCCCGAGTAGGCTGCCGCGCCGGACTGCGCAGCTGACGCTGAAGTCTGCGTGAAGCGACTGAAACTGCGTAATAGAACTGCAAAAGAACTGCACTAAAGAAGGGCTGCTCAACCGGTTGAGGTTGAACAGCCCTTCTTTTCGCGTGCGGTGCCTAAGTGCGGCTATTTCAGTGTCCGGGCCAGCTGCCGGTTGATCCGGGCGGCCCAGAACGGACCCTCGTAGAGGAACGCGGTGTACCCCTGCACCAGAGTGGCTCCGGCGGCCAGGCGTTGCCGGACATCCGCAGCCGTTTCGACACCGCCCACCGAGATGATCACCGGACCGTTTGGGCCCAGGGATGAGTGCAGCCTCTGCAACACCTCCAGGGACCGCCGGCGCAGCGGTGCACCGCTGAGACCGCCCACCCCGCAGGCGGTCACCAGGTGCGGGTCAGTCACGAGGTTTTCGCGGGTGATGGTGGTGTTGGTGGCGATCACGCCGTCCAGGCCAAGATCCAGGGCCAGCCGGGCGACGTCGTCGACGTCTTCATCCGTGAGGTCAGGTGCGATCTTGACCAGCAGTGGAACGTGCCGGCCCGCCGCGTCGTCGGCGGCTGCACCCACGGCGGAGAGCAGCGGGCGCAGAGAATCGATGTTCTGCAGCTGCCGCAGCCCGGGAGTGTTGGGCGAGGACACGTTCACCACCAGATAGTCGGCCTGCGGTGCCAGCTCCCGCGTGCTGATCAGGTAGTCATCCACCGCATCGGCCAGATCCACCACCTTGGTCTTGCCAATATTGATGCCAATCACCGGGCGGTTTTGGCCCCAGGCCTTCTCCAGCACCTCCCGCGCGCGTGCCACGCGGGGTGCGACCGCAGCCGCACCGTCGTTGTTGAAACCCATTCGGTTGATCACGGCACGGTCCTTGACCAGCCTAAAGAGCCGCGGCTTGGCGTTGCCCGGCTGGGCACGGCCCGTCACAGTGCCAACCTCCACATGACCGAACCCCATGTTGGTCAGGGCGACGATGCCCGAACCTTCTTTGTCGAAACCGGCAGCCAGACCAAACGGAGACGGGAAATCCATGCCGAGGGCCCGGACACGAAGCGTGGGCGAAGGCCGCATCGCGCGGCGCATCAGGGGCCCGGCGGGAGTTCGAGCCGCCAGTTTAATCAGGTCAAAACCAATTTTGTGGGCCTTTTCAGGATCCATGCCGGAGAAAACGGCACGGAAGAAGGCGGGATAGACGCGCATGATTTCATGCTTCCACTGCGGCGGCCCTGCACCAAATTACGTCTCTCAGGGTTCCTCGTTCCCCGGATCGTCCGCTGCTCCCCCGGGTTATAGGAGGATAGGGGGATGGGTGCAGAGTGGAAACCTGATTTTCTGGGCGATGGCTACCAGTTTCTGACCTTGGAACTTGGCGAGGATGATGAAGGTCCGGTGGTAGCCACGGTGGTCTCTTACACGCCGGCACCGCCGCCTCCGCCCTCCGTCGCCGGACGGGCCCGGGAGCTGCTGCACCGGCTGCGGGCTCCGGTGCCCGCCGAACCGGTACATGCGGTCCTGTACATCCACGGCTGGAGCGACTACTTTTTTCAAACCGAACTGGCGCACTTCTGGAGCGGACTGGGGGTGGCCTTCTATGCGCTCGATCTGCGCAAGTACGGCCGCAGCCTGCGCCCCGGCCAGTCCGAGGGCTTCACCATGGATCTGCAGGAGTACGACGCCGATATCGAGGCGGCGCTGGCTGCACTGGCCGAGCATGTGAGGGCCCATCGGGCGGCCGACACCCCGGTGCGCATCTCCCTGATGGCGCACTCCACCGGCGGGCTGGTGGCTTCCCTCTGGGCGAACCGGAATCCCGGCCGCATTGAAGCGCTCATCCTCAACAGCCCGTGGCTGGAGCTGCGTGGTTCTTCGATCGTGCGCAACGCCACCGCCGGGCTGCTGGAGCCGTTGGCCCGCCTGCGGCCCAAGGCCCGGTTGAAGGTTCCCGAAATGGGGTTTTACTGGCGCAGCATCAGCAGTGAAGCCGACGGCGAATGGGACCTGGACCCTCTCTTACGACCGTCCACCAGCTTCCCGATCCGGGCCGGCTGGATCACGGCTGTGCTCAACGGGCATGCCCAAGTGGCGCGGGGCCTGGATATCCAGGTCCCGATCCTGCTGATGGCCTCAGCCAAGTCCACGGTGGGCGTGGCCTGGAATGAGGCCATGAAAACCTCCGACAGCGTCCTGGACGTAAACCTGATGGTTCAGCGCGGGCTGCTGCTGGGCCCGCAGATTACGGTATGCCGGTTCGAGGACGCCCTGCACGATGTGCTGCTCTCGGCGCTGCCGGTGCGCCGCCGCGTTTACGGCAAGCTTGAGCAGTGGACGCGGGCCTTCGTCCTGAGGTCCTAGCAGGGCCTTAGGCCAGTGCTGCCTTGTCCACCGCTCCCCCGTACCGGCGGTCCCGGCGGGCATAAATCTCCACCGCTTCCCACAGGGTGCGGCGGTCAACGTCCGGCCACAGAGTGTCCATGAACACCATCTCCGCGTAGGCGGACTGCCACAGCATGAAGTTGGAGAGGCGCTGCTCCCCCGACGTCCGCAGGAACAGGTCCACGTCCGGCAGGTCCGGTTCATCCAGGTACTTCTGGATGGTTTTCTCGGTGATTGACCCGGGGCGCAGCTTGCCACGCGCAACGTCGGCCGCAATCGCGGAGACGGCGTCGGTGATTTCAGCCCGGCCCCCGTAGTTGACGCACATGTTCAAAGTGCAGACCGTGTTCTCCCGCGTCACCTCTTCGGCGATCTCCAGTTCCTTGACCACTGACTGCCACAGCCGCGGGCGGCGGCCGGACCACCTGATCCGCACGCCCCACTCATTGAGCTGGTCCCGCTGCCGGCGCAGGACGTCGCGGCTGAAGCCCATCAGGAAACGCACTTCCTCCGGTGACCGCTTCCAGTTTTCGGTGGAGAAGGCGTACACGGAAACGTGGCGGATACCCATCTCCACCGCTCCGGCCATTACATCCAGGAGGGCGGCTTCGCCGGCACGGTGCCCTTCGGTGCGGGGCAGTCCGCGTTCATTGGCCCAGCGGCCGTTGCCATCCATGACGATCGCCACGTGCTGCGGCACCAGCTCGCCGGGCACCGGAGGGGGAACCGCGCCGGAGGGGTGCGGTTCGGGACGGACTGTTGGATGGGACTTTGCACGCAAGCTTAGACACGCTCCACATGTTGAAGTGACTTGACGACCCGTTCCAGGTGCCATTGAAGATAGCTGCCCACCAGACCCGCCGACTCGCGCCGGGACTGCTGGCCGGCGATGTCTGCGGTGTCCCAGTCTCCGGAGAGGAGAGCGGCCAGCAGGACCATCGTTTCGGGTGAAGGTGATGCCGATCCAGGCGGACGGCAGGCGGGGCAGACCGCTCCGCCCAGGGCGGCCGAGAACGCCGTGTGCGGTCCCGGCGCACCGCAGCGGGCACAGACGGTGAAGCTCGGCGCCCAGCCGGCGGTGGCCAGCGCCCGCAGCAGGTAGGAGTCCAGGATCAGCTCCGGCGCATGCGCCCCGCGGTTCAACGCAGCCAGCGCCCCGATGACAAGGTGATAATGGGCGTTGGCCGATTCGCCGTCGACGTCGGTGAGCCGCTCAGCGGTTTCGGCGATCGCCGCTGCCGCCGTGTAGCGCGCGTAGTCCGAGACGATGCCGTGCCCGTAGGCGCCCAGAGTGGACGCCTGCGTGACGATGTCCAGGTTGCGGCCAGAGGACAGCTGCAGGTCGGCCACCATGAACGGCTCCAGCCGGGCACCGAACTTGCTGGAGGTCCGGCGCACCCCTTTGGCCACGGCGTGCACCTGTCCATGGCTGCGGGTGAGCAGGACCAGGATCCGGTCAGCCTCGCCCAGCTTGTGGGTGCGCAGAATGACGCCCTCGTCCCGGTACGTCCGGGAAGCAAATGATTTTCCTGCCACGAACCCTATTTTCCCACGTCTTGCTCCCGCCGCGGCGCACCCGGACACAGGATCCGGGCGCGCCCGCTGCGGGAGTTGGTCAGGCCTGGTCCCTGATGGCCCGGTTTACGGCGGAGATGACGGCCTTGAGGGCAGACATAGTGGTGTTGGAATCGATCCCGACACCCCAGAGCACCCGCTCCCCCACAGCCAGTTCCACGTAGGCGGCTGCGGCCGCGTTGCCGCTGGCCGAGAGGGCATGCTCGGTGTAGTCCAGCAGCCGGACGTCAATGCCGTCCTCACTGAGGATTTCCAGCAGGGCGGCAATGGGGCCGGTGCCGGAGGCACTGCGCTTCTGCTGCACTCCTCCATTCATCAGTGATGCCGTCAGTTTGAACGTACCGTCCTCAGCGGTGTCCGCGTTGACCGAGGAAAGGGCGTAATGTCCCCACGGTTCGCCGTCGGACTCCGGAGTGTTGGGCAGGTACTCGTCCTGGAAGACCTTCCACAGTTCGGCACCGGTGACCTCGCCGCCGGCGGTATCAGTGCGTCGCTGGACCACGCCGGAGAACTCAATCTGTGCCCGGCGGGGCAGGTCCATGTTGTGCTCGTTCTTGAGCAGGTAGGCAACGCCGCCCTTGCCGGACTGGCTATTGACGCGGATCACTGCCTCGTAGCTGCGGCCGATGTCCTTGGGATCAATCGGCAGGTATGGCACGGCCCACGGAATGTTGTCCACTGTGGTGCCGGCTGCGGCGGCATCCTTTTCCATCGCTTCGAAGCCCTTTTTAATGGCGTCCTGATGCGAGCCGGAGAACGCCGTGAACACCAGATCTCCGCCGTAGGGCGAACGCTCGGGAACGGGCAGCTGGTTGCAGTGTTCAACGGTCCGGCGGACGTGGTCAATGTCCGAGAAATCAATCTCAGGGTCGATACCCTGGCTGAACATGTTCATGCCAAGGGTCACCAGGTCCACGTTGCCGGTGCGCTCTCCGTTACCGAACAGGCAGCCCTCAATGCGGTCGGCGCCGGCCAGGTAGCCCAGTTCCGCGGCAGCAACACCGGTCCCGCGGTCATTGTGTGGGTGCAGGGAGAGAATGATGGACTCGCGGTTGGCCAGGTTCCGGTGCATCCACTCGATGGAGTCGGCGTACACGTTGGGCGTGGCCATCTCCACGGTGGCCGGCAGGTTCAGGATCATCTGCCGGTCCGCAGACGCTTCCAGGACTTCGGCCACCGCGTTGGAGATACGCAGGGCAAAGTCCAGCTCGGTTCCGGTGTAGGACTCGGGTGAGTATTCGTACGTGAGGTCAACGCCGCGCAGCTGCTCTTCATACTTTTTACACAGCCGGGCACCGGAGAGTGCAATGTCAACAATGCCGTCCTGGTCGGTATTGAACACCACCTTGCGCTGCAGCACCGACGTGGAGTTGTACAGGTGGACAATGGCCCGGTCCGCGCCTTCGAGGGAGTCGTACGTCCGCTCGATCAGGTGCTCCCGAGACTGGGTCAGCACCTGGATGGTGACGTCATCGGGAATCCGGTCGCCCTCAATCAGCTGGCGGACAAAGTCGAAGTCCAGCTGCGAGGCGGACGGGAAGCCCACCTCAATTTCCTTGTAGCCCATCTGCACCAGCAGATCGAACATCTTGTGCTTGCGTTCGGGCGTCATGGGATCGATGAGGGCCTGGTTGCCGTCCCGCAGATCCACTGCGCACCAGCGCGGTGCCTTGGTGATGAGTTTGTCCGGCCAAGTGCGGTCCGGAAGTTCGAAACTGATCTGCTCGGAGAACGGAGTGTATTTGCCGATGGGCATTCCCGAGGGCTGCTGTGCATTTCGCATGTCTGGTGGGGCCTTTTCTAGGAGTTCAGAAGAGCGGCCGGGCAACACAAACTCCGCAGCGAGGGGCGGCCTATACGTTGGTTATGGCCTCGCCACGGCAGCTAAGGAGAAGAAGCTCTGCGCGCACGTGACAACCCTAACAGTGCCGGCAGGGCCTACCCAATTGTTAATTGCCGAATGCGCTCTGGCACGTAACCTGGGCGGCAGTCTGCCCGGACAGGTCGCCAACGTTGCCGGCGTCCGGCATCGTGTTTTCGGTGGCGAAGTCCTGGCCAACCTGCACGCTGACGCCTGCCACCAGGTTGCTGGCAACCACCTGAACGGTTGGAACTGCCAGGGCCGCTGCCACCTGCTCCGCCATTTCCAGGTAGCCGGGAGCGTAGAAGATTTGGGTGGCAGGGCTGGCGGCGGCCGTCTGCCCGCCGGCTGTGGACAGCGTGTATCCCTCAGAAAGCAGGTAGGCCGCAAGGGCCTGGTCCCGGGATTTGGTACCGGCGTCGCTGGTATTGCCAGTGGCATCAAGGATGGTTACCGGAATGGACGCCGGATCAAAGGCCGGGGCTTCCTCCACCGGCTCCGACGGATCAGCGGTGCCGTCCGGAGAGGTACTTTCCGGTGCCGGTTCGGTTTCCGGTTCAGTAATGTCCTGGTCGGCAACCAGTGCTTCGAAAAGCGGCGTGGCGGCGGCTTCGTCCAGGACAAGACGGTTGGCGTCGTACTCGTACGGCACCACCGGCGCCGTAACAAAGGCAACCCGGCTCAGGTCAACGTCCTTCAACCGGCCGGCCAGGGCGATCAGGGAGGAGACCTCGGTCAGTTCCTTGTCCACCGTCAGGTTGCGGGTCACAGTTTCCGCGATGGAGTACAGCTTGGGCAGGTTGTTCAGAGTGCCTTCATCGTTGACCTTGCGGACCATGGAGGCCAGGAAGCTCTGCTGGGCGCGGATACGCCCCTCGTCTCCCCCGTTGCCGAACCCGTGGCGGGTTCGGAGGAAGGCCAGTGCCTGATCGCCCTTCACACTGCTGACGCCGGCGGGAAGGCTGAGCCCGGACAGGTCGTCCTCGATCGGCTGGTTCACGCACACCTCAACCCCGCCCAGAGTGTTGGACAGTTCCTTGACGGCGTTGAAGTCGGCCATCATGAAGTGGTCAACGCTGAGCCCGGTGAGTTCGTTAATGGCGGCAACAGTGCAGCCCGGACCGCCGTTGCCCAGGGCTCCGTTGAGCTGGCCCAGCTCCACGGCCGGATAGATGTTTCCGGTCTCCGGATCCAGGCATTCCGGCAGCGGGACCAGCAGGTCCCGGGGGAAACTCACCACCGTGACGTGCGACCGGTCCGCGGACATGTTCGCGAGCATCATCACATCGGAGTTGTTGCTGTCCTGGCCCTCGCGATTATCCGTTCCCAGGATCAGGATCTGCAGCGGATCGGTGTTGGTATCCACCGGAGCCACGGATTCCTGGTTGGAACCAAGGTTCAGCGGCTTTGTATCGAAGTTCTGCTGCAGCCGGATCAGCTGCACACCCACGAAGACCAGCCCTGACACCAGTGTTAGCGACAGGATCAGGGCCACCGCCCGAAGAACGGGATGCCCGTTGCTTCCCCTGCCAAGGTGACGTCCACCCGGAGTGGAGGCTGCAGCGCCTCGGGAAACTGAGTTTCCGGAGGGACCGGCACCCGTGTCGGCACGGCGAGATGACATGGGCCGGTCCCCTTCAATGATTCGTGTTAAGTCTTGCAAAACGGCGGTGATGCAGCCAATGGCTTTTCAAAGTGTACGCGGAGCCCCTGAGAAACGTATTCAGGGGATCCGCCTCGCAGGAGGCTAGAAGCCCAGTTTGACCAACTGCTTGGGATCGCGCTGCCAGTCCTTCGCGATTTTGACGTGCAGGTCCAAGTAGATGCGGGTCCCCAGCAATGCTTCGATGGCCAGACGTGCGTTGGTACCGACTTCGCGCAGCCGGGCCCCGCCCTTGCCAATGATGATCGCTTTCTGGGAAGAGCGTTCAACGTACAGATTCACACGGATGTCCAGGAGCTGGTTGTCCGGGGAGCGCCCCTCGCGGGGCACAATCTCATCAACAACCACGGCCAGGGAATGGGGAAGTTCATCCCGCACGCCTTCCAGGGCAGCTTCGCGGATCAGTTCGGCCACCATGACGGCTTCCGGCTCGTCGGTCAGTTCACCGTCCGGGTACAGCGGCGGCGAGGAGGGCATGTAACCGGAGAGGACCTCGGCCACAGTGTCCACCTGGAAACCGTCCGCGGCGGAGACCGGAACAATATCCGCCCATCCGGCCTCGCCCAGGACTTCGTTGCCCAGCGCGGTCACGGCCATCAGCTGCTTGGCAAGGGCCGCACGGTCCACCAGGTCGGTTTTGGTCACCAGTGCCACTACCGGCTTTTTCTTCAGCGCGGCAAGCTGCTTGGCGATGTAACGGTCACCCGGTCCCACTGCTTCGTTGGCCGGCAGGCAGAAACCAATGGCGTCCACCTCGGCCAGGGTGTCTGCCACCAGGTCATTGAGGCGCTTGCCCAGCAGGGTACGGGGACGGTGCAGGCCCGGAGTGTCCACCAGGATCAGCTGGGAATCTTCACGGTGAACGATTCCACGGATGGTGTGCCGCGTGGTCTGCGGCTTGCTGGAGGTGATGGCCACCTTCTGGCCAACCAGCGCGTTAGTCAGCGTGGACTTTCCGGCGTTGGGCCGGCCCACCAGGGAGACGAAGCCGGCGCGGAACTGTGGATCAGTCATTACGTGGTACCAATTCTGTTGAGGAGACGCGGGAGGATGCCCTGCCGTCGTCGGAATATGTATCTGTAGCGGCGGTGCCGGGCGCTTTCCAGGCAATGATGTGGGACACCCGGTTGCGGCGGCCTTCCAGCCGCTCGGCATGCAGGACGACGCCGTCCACCACCACTTCGCTGCCGACAATCGGCACCCGGCCCAAGGCTTTGGCCAGCAGGCCGCCCACGGTGTCCACTTCGTCGTCCTCGAGGTCGATGTCAAACAGCTCACCGAGATCGTCGATTCCGGCGCGGGAGCTGACGCGGTAGCGGCCGTCACCGAGGTTTTCGATTTCGGGGCGCTCGGAGTCGTACTCGTCCACGATCTCGCCCACAATCTCTTCGATGAGGTCTTCGAGGGTCACCAGGCCCGCGGTGCCGCCGTATTCGTCAATGACAACCGCCACATGGGTGGATTCGCGCTGCAGCTCCTGCAGGAGTTCACTGACCGCTTTGGACTCCGGAACGTAGCGGACCCCGCGGGCGAACTCTTCCACGCGTCGGTCGCCCGGCGCTCCGGCGTCGGAGTGCATCTGGGCCGCCACATCCTTGAGGTAGAGGATCCCCACAATCTGGTCCGCGCTGTCCTCGATCACCGGCACGCGGGAATATCCCGAGCGCAGGAACAGCGACATGGCCTGGCGCAGCGTGGAACCGGCCTCTATGCACACCATGTCGGTGCGCGGCACCATCACCGACCGGACCTTGGTGTCGCCCAGCTCGAAGACCGAGTGGATCAGCTCCGCCTCGGTGTTCTCGATCATGTCCGCTTCGGACGCGCGGTCCAGCAGTTCGCGGAATTCCTCTTCGGTGAAGAAGGCTGCGTCCGGACCCTGGGTGCCGGGCGCAACAGCCGTGCCCAGCCGGACGAGCCAGCCCGGAATCGGGCCCAGGACCACGCGGAGGAACCTCACCATGCCCGCCGTCAGGACAACGACGGCGGTGACGTGCCTGCGGCCGATCTGCCGGGGCGAGACTCCCACCAGGACAAAACCAACCCCGGCCATCACCACGGTGGCCAGCAGGCCGGCCAGCCAGATGTTGTCCAGGAGCATCTGGAACAGGGTGGCCACGGTGACGGCAGTGGCCATTTCGAACCAGACCCGCCAGAACCGCAGGGCGTGCATGTGGGCAACGGGATGCTGCAGGATCCGGCGCAGCGGCTTGCCGGCCTTGCCGTGGAGCAGGGCTTCGGCTTCATGCCGCGGCAGGTATCTGTACGCGGATTCAGCAGCGGTCAGCAGTCCGGCCAGGACCAGGAAGGCCACGGCCATGAAGATCAGCAGGGCCACGCTCAACTGCGCGTCTCCTTCGGGGCTTCACGGCCCAGATAGGAGGACAGAAGCTCACGCTGCAGGCCAAACATTTCCTTTTCCTCGTCAGGTTCGGCGTGGTCATATCCCAGCAGGTGCAGCACACCGTGCGTAGTGAGCAGCAGCAGCTCTTCCTGCATGCCGTGGCCTGCCGTTTTTGCCTGCTCGGCTGCCACCTGCGGGCACAGCACAATGTCGCCGAGCACACCGGCGGGTGTCGGGCGTCCCGGGACACCGGGCCGCAGTTCATCCATGGGAAAGGACAGGACATCGGTGGCACCCGGGATGTCCATCCATTCAATGTGGAGTTTTTCCATCGCATCCTCGTCCACCAGGATGATGGAGAGGTCCGCTTCCGGATGCACATAGAGGTTTTCCAGGAGGTAGCGCCCCAGCCGGGACAGTTCCTCTTCATCGACCGCAATGGTGGATTCGTTGTTTACTTCGATGCTCATTTGGCGGTACCCCGTCCTGCAGTGCGCCCGGCCCGGGCTGTTGCCGGAGCAGTACTGCGCCGGGATTCGTCCCATTCGCTGTAGGCAGTCACAATGCTGCTCACCAGCGAATGCCGAACCACGTCGGATGCCGAGAGTTCCGAGAAGGCAACATCGTCCAGATCACCGAGAATGTCGTGGATGATACGCAGTCCCGAAGCGGTTCCGCCGGGCAGATCCACCTGGGTGACGTCGCCGGTCACCACCATCTTCGAGCCGAAGCCCAGACGGGTCAGGAACATCTTCATCTGCTCCGGGGTGGTGTTCTGCGCTTCATCCAGGATGATGAACGCGTCATTGAGCGTACGGCCGCGCATATACGCCAGCGGAGCCACTTCAATGGTTCCCGCCGCCATAAGCCGCGGAATGGAGTCCGGATCCATCATGTCGTGCAGCGCATCGTAGAGCGGGCGCAGGTAGGGGTCGATCTTGTCGCTGAGCGTTCCGGGGAGGAAGCCCAGCCGCTCTCCGGCTTCAACCGCGGGGCGGGTCAGGATGATCCGGCTGACTTCCTTCTGCTGCAGTGCCTGCACGGCCTTTGCCATGGCCAGGTACGTCTTGCCGGTACCCGCGGGACCAATCCCGAACACTATGGTGTTTTCGTCGATCGCGTCCACATAGTTCTTCTGGTTCAGCGTTTTGGGCCGGATGGTGCGGCCGCGTGTCGAGAGAATGTTCTGGGTCAGGACTTCTGCCGGACGCTGGGCACTCTGGTCCCGGAGCATGGTGATCAGCTGGTCCATGAGCTGGGGCGTGACTTTGGTCTGGCTCCTGGCCAGGACCCGGACCTCATTGACCAGACGCAGAGTCAGTTCAACCACTCCGGCCGGACCCGAGATGGAAAGCTCGTTGCCTCGCACGTGCAGGTTGGCTTCCGGATAAGCGGCCTCAATAATCTTGAGAGCCTCGTCATTGGCGCCCAGCGACTGGACCATGTGTTCCGTGGAATCAAAGATGATGGTCTGGCGATCCAGCCCGATGGTGCCAATTCCTGAGGATTCAGTCATATATTCGGCCTTCCCAGGCCTTTCATCGCCCCTTTGCAGAGTCTGTCGTGTTACGTCTGTCGTGTTAAGTGTGTGTGTCGTGTAGACCTCGCCCGGCTTGGCTTGAGTGCGTCCCCTCAAGCTATTAAGACAGGCACTTCAATATTACTTGATGCCTCCGCCCCCGTCTCCTTCCGTTTAATCCGGCTCTCACGGCATTGACGAGGTGAGGGCGGCACACTGCCCGGGTATCAATCGGGTCTCAGTCCGGTAGCAGGAAGGTTAAGACCGCAGATCCGGCTTTCCCCGTATGCCAAGCTGGAAGCCGACCAATGAGCGAAAGGAGGACAAACATGGACGCATCGCCGCAACTTCGGTACCGGCTGCACCGCCGAAACATTGTGGGCCTGCTTGCAGCCTCCTCGCTTTTCCTGAGCAGCTGCGGAGTGGTTGCAGCCACCCCTACCACCTCTATGCCCTCCACCTTCAGTGAGGCGGCCGGCTCGCTCTCCGCCCCCCTGGGCGCCACGGCCCCACCCGAAGGAAAGCCGGCTCCAGGGCGCATCCCCATCTACTGGCTTGGCTTGAACGGCTCCAATGTGTTCCTGTACCGGGAGTTCCAGCCGACTGAGTCCAGCGGCGATCCGATTGTCGAAGCAGTGACTGGCATGGCCGCGGGCAAGCCGTCTGACCCGGACTACTTCAATCCGTGGAACAAGGCCGGAAGCGTTAGCGCGTCGATCTCCGGCAAGAACGTCATTACCGTTGATATCTCCTCTGATGCCTTTAAGAATTCCCTTGACGCCGGCATGGCGCACCGGGCCGTCCAGCAACTGGTCTATACAGCCACAGCCGCCGCGTCAAATGCCGGCCTGATCACAGTGGGCCACCCGCCTTCCGTAGTGCTGCTGGTGGACGGCAAGGCGGACTACCGTGCTTTCGGTCATGAGGTCCTGGACGGCCCACTGGAGCGCGATGCGTCCCTGATGGCCCCCATCTGGATTATTGATCCGCAGGAAGGATCCGGGGCGGAGTCACCCCTCACCGTGCAGGGCGCAGCAGCGTCGGAAGGCGGCCAGCTCTCCTGGAGCGTCGAACCGATCGTGGACGGCCGGCCCGCCGAGACCCCGGTTCACAGCGGCTACGCCGAGCTGGAGGCACCCACCGGCGGAACATCCCTGTACAGCTTTAGCGTGGAACTGGCGCCGGGCGAATACAGCGTCAGCGTTTTCCACGGAACGGACCGCGCGGACGCAGACTCCAAGCGCGTGAGCATCCGTTCCGACGCGCACTAGCCCGGTTCCGCCGGGCGCTACCAGCGGCCCAGCGCGTGGTTCAGAACAGCCAGTGCCGCCGGCCCGGCTGTGGAGGAGCGCAGAACATGCGGCCCCAAACGAACCGCCACCGCTCCGCCCGAGCGCAGCAAATCCACTTCTGATCCGCTGATACCGCCTTCGGGACCCACCACCAGGGCGATGCTCAGCGGCCGGCCGCCGCACCGTCGGCGGGCTTCGGCCACTGCCGGCACCAGCGCGCCGTCGGCCTCCTCATGAAGCACCAGCACCAGGTCCACGTTCTCCAGCCGCCGGGCGAGTGACTTGGAATCCAGCATCTCTTCGGCCACTGGAATCTGTGACCGGCGGGACTGCTTAGCCGCCGCGGTGAGGATCCCCTGCCATTTAGCCTGGCCCTTGGCGGCCTTGTCGGCACGCCAGCGCACAATGCTGCGCTCGGACTGCCACGGAATGACAGCGTGCACACCCAGCTCGGTCGCCGCTTCGATGGCCTGCTCGTCCCGTCCGCCCTTGGCGAGGGCCTGGACCAGGATCAGCGTGTCTGCTGACTCGTTTTCCTCGGTGACGGACTCCACACAGACCTCAAGCCGGGACGGTTCCGCCGCGGAAACCGTGCCGGTCAGCCGGCGGCCGGCTCCGTCCACGATGTCCACCTGCTCACCGCGCGCGAGCCGCTTCACGGCTACGGCGTGGTGGGCTTCGGCTCCTTCAAGCACAAAAACGGAACCGGGCCCGGCGGCCCGGACGGCGTCCGGTTCACCGAAGAAAATCGGGTTGGTCATGTCAGTGGTTGCCCAGGCGGTCCCGAAGGCGCGCGAAGACGCCGGATCCGCTTCCGGCCAGGCGGCCTTCGGCGTATTCCTCGCCGCGCAGCTGAGCCAGTTTGCGCAGCAGCTCCTCCTGCTCAGCGTCCAGCTTCTGCGGGGTTTCCACGTGCAGGTGGACCAGCAGGTCTCCTCTTCCGTAACCGCGAAGGTGCGTCACGCCAAGGCCCTTGAGGGTGGTCACTTCCCCTGATTGGGTGCCCGCCTTGACCGCAATTTCGCGGTCGCCGTCGAACGTTTCGAAATTGATCGTGGAGCCCAGGGCTGCCGCAGTCATGGGAACCGTCAGGGTGGCGTGCAGGTCATCACCTTCCCGGACGAACGTGGGATCGGCGTTCACCCGGATTTCCACATACAGGTCGCCCTGGGGTCCGCCGGCGGTTCCGGCTTCGCCCTGTCCACCCAGCTGGATGCGGGTGCCGGTGGCAACGCCGGCGGGGATCTTGATGTTCAGGGTCCGGCGGCTGCGGACGCGGCCCTCGCCGGCACACTCGTGGCAGGGGTCCGGGATGACTGAACCGTATCCCTGGCAGGACCCGCACGGCGCAGTAGTCATGACCTGGCCGAGGATGGACCGCACGGCGCGCTGCACCTGGCCGGTACCGTGACAGATGTCGCAGGTCCGCGGTGAGGTGCCGGGCTGGCAGCAGCTTCCGTCGCAGGTGGGGCAGGTGACCGCAGTATCGACCTCAATCTTCTTGTTGGTGCCGAAGACGGCATCCTTCAGATCGATGCGCACGTTGATCAGGGCATCCTGGCCACGGCGGGTCCGGGAAGCGGGTCCCCGTCCGCCGCCTCCGCCGGCGCCGCCGAAGAACGTGTCGAAAATATCCTGGAACCCAAAGCCCTGGCCGCCGAAGCCGGCGCCGCCGCCGAAGCCGTTGTCGTTGCCGTTTTCATTTCCGGTGGTGTCATAGATCCGGCGTTTCTGCGGATCCGCGAGCACCTCATAGGCATGGGTGACGGCCTTAAACTCGTCCTGCGCTCCGGGAGCCGGGTTAACGTCCGGGTGCAGCTTGCGGGCAAGCTTCCGGTACGCCTTCTTGATTTCTTCGCCCGTGGCGTCGCGTCCGACGCCAAGGACCTGGTAGTGATCGCTCACTCGTGCACATCGCTTCCTGTAATTGGCAGTAGCCGCGTTTGACGCGCCGCCCTCCGTCCGAAGGCGTCCGCCGGATACCGTTGCCCTCGGGCAGCGGCTGCCGGCGTACTGCTGCTGTAATATCTAACGCTTTTCTAGTTGTTCAGTATCCGGGAAAGATAACGGGCCACGGCACGGACTGTGGCCATGGTGTTGGGATAGTCCATTCGGGTTGGCCCGAGAACACCCACCTTCGCTGAAGAATCAGGTCCGTAGCCGGTGGCCACAACCGATGCTTCCGACAGGGAACCGTGCGGGTTTTCCCGTCCGATCCGCACCGAAACGCCCCGGGCGTCCTGCTCCATTTCAGACAACAACCGAAGCATGACAACTTGTTCCTCAAGCGCCTCCAGGATGGGCCCGATCGTCAGGGGAAAGTCTACTGTGGAGCGCGCAAGGTTTGCGGTGCCGGCCATGACCATGCGGTCTTCCCGGTTGATGCCTGCCAGTTGCTCCAGGCAGTGCGCCAGGGCCGCGGCGTTGCGGCGCTTGCGGGCTGGGACCATGGCCAGGCAATCGGTCAGCTGAGAGGTGATCCGGGTCAGGGAGGTGCCGCTGAGCGTGGACAGGAAATGCTGCCGCAGTTCCAGCAGGTCAGGTTCGGTGACCTGATCGGGAACCGTGATGACACGCTGTTCCACCCGTCCGGTGGTGGAAATCAGGACCACCAGTACCTGAGACGGGGCGAGCAGGACAAATTCGATGTGCCGAACAGCGGCGTTGCCCAGATGCGGATACTGCACCACTGCCACCTGGTTGGTCAGCTGCGAGAGCAGCCGGACGGTCCGTTCCATGACATCGTCGAGGTCTTCGGCGCCTTCAAGCAGGGACTGGATGGCCCTGCGCTCAGCGGCCGAGAGAGGCTTGACGTCCGAGATCCGGTCCACGAACAAACGGTACCCCTTGTCCGTGGGGATGCGTCCGGCGGAAGTATGGGGTGCCACAATCAGGCCCTCTTCTTCAAGGGCTGCCATGTCGTTGCGGATGGTGGCGCTGGAAACACCCAGCTGATGGCGTTCCACCAGTGCCTTGGAGCCCACGGGCTCGCGCGAATGAACGTAGTCCTCAACAATGGCCCGGAGCACCTCGAGTCTGCGTGGTTCACTCATGGTTTTCCCTCCCTTGCTGATGGCCTGCGCCGCTGGCGGATCACTGGCGACGTCGAGTAACCGGCAGTTAGCACTCGACATGCCCAAGTGCTAAGTCTAATACGGATCGGCGGCGTTGCTAGCATTGAGGAGCCCGTGCCCGCACGTGCCGAAGCCCCGTAGCAACCAACCACAGCAATCAGAGTGAGGACAAATCCCGTGTCTAACTTTTCTTGGGGGCCGCAGGACATCAGCGCCCCGGCCCGGCGGGTGCTGCCCAAGGTCGGCGCCGAATCCGGCCTGGTCCTCGAAGACGTACAGACCGGCTGGGTGGGGGCCGTGGTCCGGGTGGAGAAGTCCGGCGGGCTGCATCTGATGGTGCTGGAAGACCGGCGCGGCAAGACAAAGTCCTTTGAGCTGGGTTTCGGGTTCCTGCTCGACGGCGAACCGGTGGAGGTGGTGCCCGCCGTGAAGGCTGCTGCACCGGCCACCAAGCGGACGGCGTCGGGCTCGGTGCGGGTGGACAATGTGCGGGCACGCACCGCTAGGGCCAGCCGAATCTGGGTCGAGGGAAAGCACGACGCCGAGCTGGTGGAAAAGGTCTGGGGCGACGATCTGCGGGTGGAGGGCATCGTCGTCGAACCCCTGCACGGTGTGGACGACCTGTTCTCGGCAGTTCGGGACTTCAGCCCGGGCCCCGGGCGCCGGTTGGGCATCCTGGTGGACCATCTGGTGCCCGGCTCCAAGGAGTCCCGGATTGCCGCCGAGGCCATGGCAGTCCCGGGTGCGCGGGGCAACGTGCTGATTGTGGGGCACCCGTACGTGGACGTCTGGCAGGCCATCAAGCCGCAGACCATCGGCCTGGCTGCCTGGCCGGTGGTGCCACGCCACGAAGACTGGAAAACGGGGATCCTTAAAGGCCTGGGCTGGCCGCACCGGGACCATGCTGACGTTGCCATGGGGTGGAAAAAGCTGCTCGGCAGTGTCAGCTCCTACGCCGATCTGGAGCCGTCGCTGCTGGGACGGGTGGAGGAAGTCATCGACTTCCTGACCGTCCCTTAGTGACCCGCGTCCGCCGCGCCGTTGCGGGCTACCGGCCCCGGAACCAGTACCCTAGATGAGATATACAGCAGCCGGCCGACCCCGATCCGCACAGTCTCACCGGGTACCAGAGTTCCAAGGCATATGACCAAGGCGTCCAGAGTCAAAAGGAAACAGCAGTGTCGAACATCCGTCAGAACCATCACCCCCAGCCCGATGACAAGGGCTCCGGAGAGCGTCCCTCCTATCAGGGCGCCCCGGCAAATGCACTGCCCCTGACCGCCTCCGAAGACCGTCAGTGGGCAACCATGGCGCATTTCGGCGGCATCCTGGGCTTCATTCCGTCGATGGTCATTTACCTGGTCTTCCGCGACCGCGGCCCGTTCACGGCGCAGGAGTCCAAGGAAGCACTGAACTTCACCCTTCCGCCCACCATCATTGCGCTGGTGGCCTGGGTGCTGTCCTTCATACCGGTAATCGGCTGGTTTTTCGCCATCCTGAATGCCCTGCTCTGGGTTGCCATAGCAGTGTCTTCGGTGGTTGCCGGAATCGCCGTCAACCGCGGCCGCCCGTATCGCTACCCGCTGAATCTGCGCCGCATCCCCTAAGGACGGCAGGCAAAAAGAGGGCCCCGAACCGGCAAAGACGCCGGATCGGGGCCCTGTTTTTGTAGGGTGGCGGTATGTCAGTCGGGAAGCAGGCGGCGCACGACGGCGTCCGCCAGCAGGCGGCCCCGGGTCGTGAGCAGCACACGCCCCGTCAGCGCCGCCTGGGGATCCACGAGCCCGTCGGCCATCAGTCCGGCCACAGCGAGCCGGCCGGATTTCTTGAGCCGGGACAGCTCAAGGCCCTCAGCCAGCCGGGTGCGCAGCATGATGTCTTCCACGTACCGGGTTTCGGCGTCGAGCGTTTCCCGTCCGACGGCGGGTGACTCACCTGCTGCGATCCGCTGCGCGTAGGCGGTGGGGTGCTTGGCATTCCACCAGCGCACTCCCCCGGCGTGCGAATGGGCGCCCGGGCCGATGCCCCACCAGTCGTCGCTGCGCCAGTAGGCGAGATTGTGCCTGCACTGGTCCCCGGGTGTCCGGGCCCAGTTGCTGACCTCGTACCAGGACAGGCCGGCGGCGGCCATCATTTCGTCGGCCATGAGGTATTTGTCCGCGTGGTCGTCGTCGTCGATGGGCGGCACTTCACCGCGGCGCATGCGGGCGGCCAGTTTTGTGCCGTCTTCGATGATCAGGGCGTAGGCCGAAATGTGGTCCGGTTCGTAGCTCAAGGCCTCCTCGACAGAGACCTTCCAGTCCTGAAGCGACTCTCCCGGCGTGCCGTAGATCAGGTCAACACTCACGTTCAGCCCGGCGTCGCGCGCCCACTTCACGGCCTCGGGCACACGCGACGGCGTGTGGGTGCGGTCCAGGACGGCCAGGACGTGCGGCACGGCGGACTGCATGCCGAAGGAGACGCGGGTGAACCCGGCATCGGCCAGCAGCTGCAGGGACGCCGGGGTGACCGAATCCGGGTTAGCTTCGGTGGTGACCTCCGCACCCGGTTCCAGGCCCCAGGCATCAATGGCCGTCTTCAGGATGCCGGTCAGGTCCTCCGCCGACAGCAGGGTGGGTGTGCCGCCGCCAAAGAACACGCTCTTCAGGGGCCGCTGCGGCAGCCCGGAGGCAGTGAGCGCGCGGGCGGCAAACCGGACCTCCTGCTCCGCCGTGCCGCCGTACGCAGCCTGCGAAGCCCCGCCGCCGAGTTCCGTGGCGGTATAGGTGTTGAAATCGCAGTAGCCGCAGCGGACGGAACAGAACGGGATGTGGACGTAGAGACCGAAGGCCCGGTCTGCCGCTCCGGCCGCCGCCTGGGCGGGAAGCAGTCCGTCTGCGGGTGCCGGATCCCCGAGGGGCAGTGCGCTTGGTGTCACTTCTTGCTTTTATCCTTGGACTCGTCGGAGGAAAGCGCTGCCACGAAGGCTTCCTGGGGAACCTCGACGCGGCCGACCATCTTCATGCGCTTCTTGCCTTCCTTCTGCTTTTCCAGCAGCTTGCGCTTACGGCTGATATCGCCGCCGTAGCACTTGGCCAGCACGTCCTTGCGGATGGCGCGGATGGACTCGCGGGCGATGATGCGGGAGCCGATGGCGGCCTGGATGGGCACCTCGAACTGCTGGCGCGGGATGAGCTCGCGCAGCTTGCCGGTCATCATCACGCCGTAGGAGTATGCCTTGTCCTTGTGCGTGATGGAGCTGAACGCGTCCACCTGTTCGCCCTGGAGCAGGATGTCCACCTTGACCAGGTCGGCCACCTGTTCGCCGTCGGCTTTCCAGTCCAGCGAGGCGTAGCCGCGGGTCTTGGATTTGAGGATGTCAAAGAAGTCGAAAACGATCTCGGCCAGCGGCAGGCGGTACCGGATTTCCACCCGGTCCTCGGAGAGGTAGTCCATGCCGCCGAGGACACCGCGGCGGGTCTGGCACAGCTCCATGATGGCGCCGACGAATTCGTTCGGCGCCAGGATGGTCGCCGCGACCATCGGTTCGCGGACCTCTTTGATCTTTCCTTCGGGGTACTCGCTGGGGTTGGTCACCGTGACCACCTTCTTGTCCTCCAGCGTCACCTCGTACTCCACGTTGGGTGCGGTGGAGATCAGGTCCAGGTTGTACTCGCGCTCGAGCCGTTCACGGGTGATTTCCAGGTGCAGCAGGCCCAGGAAGCCCACCCGGAAGCCGAAGCCCAGCGCCGCCGATGTCTCGGGTTCGTACACCAGCGCGGCGTCATTGAGCATCAGCTTTTCCAGTGCCTCGCGCAGCACCGGGTAGTCGGCGCCGTCGATGGGGTACAGCCCGGAGAACACCATGGGCTTGGGGTCTGCGTAGCCGGGCAGCGATTCCGTGGCCGGCTTGGCCAGATTGGTGACGGTGTCGCCGACCTTGGACAGGCGAACGTCCTTAACTCCGGTGATCAGGTAGCCCACCTCGCCGACGCCCAGGCCCTTGGAGGTTGTGGGTTCAGGGGAGCTGACACCGATTTCGAGGAGTTCGTGGCTGGCGCGGGTGGACATCATCTGGATGCGTTCGCGGGGCGAGAGCTTGCCGTCAATCACGCGGACATAGGTGACCACCCCTCGGTAGGTGTCGTACACGGAGTCGAAGATCATGGCGCGGGCGGGCGCATTGGGGTCGCCCTGCGGCGCGGGGATCTCGCGGACAATCTGGTCCAGGAGAGCTTCGACGCCAACACCGGTCTTGCCGGAGACCCGCAGCACGTCCGCCGGATCGCCGCCGATCAGCTTCGCCAGTTCCTCGGCGTATTTCTCCGGCTGCGCTGCCGGGAGGTCGATCTTGTTCAGGACCGGAATGATGGTGAGGTCGTTCTCCATCGCCAGGTACAGGTTGGCCAGCGTCTGCGCCTCGATGCCCTGGGCAGCGTCCACCAGCAGCACGGCGCCTTCGCACGCAGCCAGGGAGCGGGACACCTCGTAGGTGAAGTCAACGTGGCCCGGGGTGTCGATCATGTTCAGGGCGTAGGACTCGCCGTCGAGCTCCCACGGCATGCGCACGGCCTGCGACTTGATGGTGATGCCGCGTTCGCGCTCAATGTCCATGCGGTCCAGATACTGGGCCTTCATGTTCCGGTGCTCAACCACGCCGGTGGACTGGAGCATGCGGTCGGCCAGGGTGGACTTGCCGTGGTCGATGTGGGCGATGATGCAGAAGTTTCTGATGATCGCCGGATCCGTCGCGGCAGGCACCGGTGAGAAGCGGGCCATAGGTGACACTGTGGCGGTTCCTTTACTGTTCACAGGACTTCACGGCGGCCGCGGCGGCGGAGGCCGCGTGCCGGAACCGGATGAGGCGCGGTTCGTCGGTTTTTCCTGGTGGGTTAGATACTGAATTAACAGTCTCCCACGAATGCCGGCCCGCGCTGGAACCGCAGAACGTAATAGCGTGGGCTCATGTCCTTCTCCAACCGCTCCCTGCTTTCCCTGGCCCGCTCGGCCATCCGCCTGCTGACCCGTCCCGCTGCCGGTTCCGGCACGGGGTACGGTTCGGGCACCGGAACCGCCACCAAGCCCGGACCGCCTCAGCGCCGGCGCACGTCCTCCGCCCCAACGCCGCCTGCGTCCTCTAATCGGAAATCTTCATCGAAGACCTCCACCGCTCAGAAGCCGGCGGCGCCGGGCGCCTACCCCGGCGACTATCGGGGCGCTGTCACTCCCGTTTACGCCCCGTCACCGGACGGAGCTCCGGACCCGGGTGAAGTGGTCTGGGCCTGGGTTCCCTATGAAGACGACTATTCGCAGGGCAAGGACCGCCCCGTACTGCTGATCGGCCGCAGCGGATCCCGGCTGCTGGCCCTGATGATGACCACCCGCGACCGTAACAATGGCCGCGAGTCGGACCCCAACTACGTTGATGTGGGCACCGGCCCCTGGGACAACCAGGGCCGTCCGAGCGAGGTCAAGCTGGACCGCGTGCTGCAGCTGGACCCGGCCGCCGTGCGGCGGCAGGGATCAGTCATGTCCGCCGCCGCATTCAAGCTCGTGGCCCAGCGCTTTTCTGCCCGGAACTGAGTCAATGGGCCTTCGGGCCCAAGTTCTGCTAACATTTATTGCTGTGTGTCCGCGCAGGTCGACGGGCACTTCAGTTCAGGCGCCATTACGGTATCCCCACGCCGCTCAGTCAATGTCTGGGCTGAAATTCCCTCACCGACCAAGTCCGCAATACAAAGAGAGTTTATATAAGTGGCCAATATTAAGTCCCAGAAGAAGCGCATCCTCACCAACGAGAAGGCGCGCATGCGTAACAACTCGGTGAAGTCCGAGCTGAAGACCGCAATCCGCTCCGTTGACGCTGCCCTGAAGGCCAGCGACAAGGATGCAGCAGTCGCAGCGGTGGCCACTGCCAGCCGCAAGCTGGACAAGGCTGTCAGCAAGGGTGTTATCCACAAGAACAATGCAGCCAACCGCAAGTCGGCCATCTCCAAGAAGGTCAACGCGCTCTAAGCTGTTGTTCTTGCATTAGTCTTATCGCTCTGGCCGGTCCCCTCGGGGGCCGGCCAGAGCGCTTTAAGCGGTTGATTCCACCGCGCTGGCCTCACCCGGCTGGCCTCACCGGCCGGCGGCAGCCAGCGAAATGACTGTAACGGCGTGTTCGACGGCGTACACGGGATCGCGTCCGGCGCCCTTGACCTGCGCATCGGCTTCGGCCAGGACCTGGACTGCCTTGATGAGGGATTCCTGGGACCAGTGCTGGGCGTCCCGCCGGGCCTGGTCCACCTGCCACGGTGCCATGCCGAGTTCCTTGGCCATAGAGGCCGAGGAACCGCGCAGGTTCGCCACCTTGGCAACGGCCCGGACCTTCATGGCCAGCGCGCCGACCAGGGGGACGGGGTCAACGCCGGTGTCCAGTGCGTGGCGCAGCATGGACAGCGCCTGCCCTCCGCGGCCGGCCAGTGCTGCATCGGCAACCTTGAAGGCGGTGGCCTCCACCCGCCCGCCGTAGTACTTCTCGACGAGTTCTTCGCTGATCTCCCCGGAAGCATCGTTGATGAGCTGCCGGCAGGCGGCCGCCAGGTCCGCCAGCTTCGAACCCACCGCAGCGACCAGGGCGCGCGACGCTGCCGGGTCGATTCGCCGTCGGGCGGCCTTGAACTCCTGTGACACAAAGTCCAGCTTCTCCGCGTCCTTCTTGAACGGCTGGCATTCCACCACCGGGGCTCCGGTGGACTTGACCGCATCCAGGAGTTTCTTGCCGCGGTTGCCGCCACCGTGGCTCAGCACCAGCACCGTGTCGGGTGCAGTATCGGTGAGATAGGCCAGGGTGTCGGTCAGGAACTCATCGTTCATGGCGGCGAGGTTGGAGGCTTCGATGAGTTTGGCCTCACCGAACAGCGAAGGGCTCGAATGCAGCATCAGTTCGCCGCCGGCATACGTGGCCGCATCCAGCCGAACGATTTCCGTGTCCGGCTGGTCCTGGCGCAGAGTGGCGCGGATCCGTTCCATGGCCCGGCCGGCGAGATAATCCTCGGGGCCGCTGAGCAGCACCACCGGAGCGGGTTCCACCTCGCGCCAGGAAACAACCTTTCCTGCAGACTTGCCGGTTGATTTCGCGGCACTGCGCTTCGTGGACGGAACAGCCGGATTCACAGTGAACAGACTCCTGGGAAGGGGGAAAAGGTATAGAGCAGGGAACACTCCAACATTACCTGCCCGGATTCATCGCCCGTCCAACCGCAGCACCTGCACTGTTGATCCGTTCACGGTGAGGCCTACTGAGCCCAGCTCGTCGGTGCGGGCAACGGCGGTTCCGTTGAGCCGCAGGGACTCGAGGATCCCCGGCCCGGGGTGCCCGTACTCGTTGTCGGCACCGACCGAAATCAATGCCAGCCGCGGCTTCAGCTTCTCGATCAGTGCGGTGCCGCCGTTGCGTGCCCCGTGGTGGGGCACCTTGAGAACGTCCACGCCGGCAGCACCCAGCCAGGTATACCTGGACAGCAGGGCTGCGGAGGCGTCTTCCTCAATGTCCCCGGTGAGCAGCAGAGTGATAGGGGCGCCGGTCCCGGGTTGTTCCAGGCCCTCTGCCTGCACCGGGTCCACTGTCATCAGGATCACGGAACTGGCGTCATTCTCATTGGGCGGCGGGCTGCCTCCGGGAGGAGGCCACAGGACTTCCCACCGGACGGCACCTGTGGTGGACGCCATGCCCTCCGTCAGCCGGATCATTTCCGCACCGGAGCCCGCCAGCACCGTGCGGAGGGAAGCCGGCAGATCTGCTTCCGCCGTTGAATACGCGATGCGGTGTACCCGGCGCCCGTTCAGCACACCTGAGGCACCGCCGTAGTGGTCCAGATGGGCATGGGAGAGGATGAACAGGTCCACGGTCTGAACCTGCAAACGTTTCAGGCAGCGGTCGATGGCCTCCGGCTCGGGTCCGGCATCAATGACCATGGCTCGGTGTTCGGCTGTCCGCACCACCAGTCCGTCCCCCTGGCCCACGTCACAGGCCGCGGCTACCCACCCGGCGGCCTGCGGGCCCGGCCTAAGATGAAGCCAGCCGGCAGCGGCACCGGCGGGCAGCAGCAGAAACACTGCCGCGAGGGCACTGGAGCGCACCCGTGCCGCCCTGCGCCTCAGCGGAGCTATCCGCGCCGCGTCGTGTGCAGCCCCTCCCAGCGGGAGGCCTTGAACTTCCCTGTCCGCACCGACCTGCCTCCCCTCCGGCTGCGGTCCGGCGCGCCACAGGAGCCAGACGCCGGTGCCGGCGGCGGCAGCCATCAGGATCACGCCGGGAGCGCCGGCCGGCCACGGCACCAGCGAGCCAGGAAGCCCGTCGAAGAATTTCGCCACTGCTGCCGTCCAGGCGGCACCGGCACCCGAGATGACCACCAGCGGCCCCGCGGCGGGCGGAAAAGTAGCTGCCATGACGGCGGCCAGCATCCCCACCACGGTGACCAGGGGAACCACGGGGGCCACGGCCACATTGGCCGGCAGCGAGAACGCCGGGACCTGCGGCTGCAGGAGCACCAGAACCGGTGCGCAGAACAGTTGGGCTGCCATCGGCACGGCGAGGGCAACTGCCAATGGCCAAGGCAGCCGTCTGGCCAGCACTTCAGTCAGCCGGGGCCCCAGCAGGATCAACCCCGACGTTGCCAGCACCGAAAGGATGAAGGCATAGCTGCCGCTGAGCCAGGGATCCACCGCCAACAGAACCGTGATGGAAAGGCACAGCAGCGCGGCCGGCAGCTTACCCCGCCCGGACAACACAGCAAGTGTCCCCAGGCTTCCCATGACCGCGGCCCTCAGGACGCTGGCATCAGGGCGGACCACCAGCACGAATCCCAGCAGGGCTCCAATACCGGCTGCAGCAGCCCAGCCCCGCGGCAGCCTCACAGCCCTGGCCGTCAGGAAGACGAAGGCCAACAGATAACCGCAGTTGGCGCCGGAGACCGCAGTGATATGTGTCAGTCCCGTGTTCTTCATGGCTGCTTCCACCGAGCCGTCCAGGGTACTCCGGTCCCCCAGGACCATCCCGGGCAGCAGGCCGGCGCCATCCTCTCCGGTAACCCCGGCATGTTGGCCGGCCGCAGCGGCAAAGGTGCTGCGAATGCGGGCGGTTGCGCCATACCAACCCTGCGCCGGTTCCACCTCAGGGCTCCCGCTCGCATACAGGAGGGCCACTGAACGTTCACCGGGATCAGTGGCCTGGAGCGACCCGGCGGTGGAGAACCGATCACCGAGCTTGACGTTTTGGAAACCGCTGCCGCCGATCACCAGGACCGTTGCAGCCGCGGAAAATCGCTGGCCGGCGCTGGTCGCCTGCTCCAGCACGGCCTCGATGACATAGCGCTGATCACCGCTAAAACGATCAGCCGCCACAGCACGGGCGTCCGTAGAGGCGAGAAATTCGCCGGTCACCGACCGGCCTTCGGAGATAGCAGCAGCGACCGGCCCGGCGGTCCGTTCTGCGGTCAGGACACCGGCACACACGCAGACCAGTGCTGCTGCAGCCAGAGGAGCCGCAGCCACCCGGGCTGTTGTTCGGGCACGTTGGCTGACTCTGCCCCTCATCGGCAGCAGGGCCAGGACCAGAAGTGTGATTGCTGCCAGAGCCAGGATTGCCCCGAAGGTTTCTGCTCCGCTGCTGGGGGCCCGCACGGCCATACAAGCTGCAGCCCACGAGGCAGCCGCCACCGGAACGAGCCGAAATTCCAGCAGCGGATGGATCCGTGCCTCCACCGGCCTCTCCGGCACCAGGGCACGGATTCGCTCCACCACCCCGCTGACCCTGAAGATACCGAACCCGCGAACCGCAGCAGGTTGCCCGCGTGTCTGCGGCCCCGGACCGGGAGGTTTAGCTGAGTCAGTGCCCGGTGTGCCGGGGTCATAAGGCTGCGACTTTCCCCGAACTGCTGCGGCCGTGTACCGGTGCCATCCACCGTCGCCCCTGGAATCGCGCCGGGACAGCGGCTCCGGTCCCTTCGTGGATCCTTCTTCGTTGCCGGGCCCTTTCCCTGCCATCGTGACCCCGGCGTCAGACGGTGATCAGCGGCAGCAGGGCGGCGAGCATGGCTTCACCAATACCGGGAACCGCATCAAGGTCCTCGGGACGGGAGAAACTGCCGTGTTCCTCCCGCCAGTCAATGATCCGCTGCGCAATCACCGGTCCAACCCGCGGCAGGGAATCCAGCTCCTGCAGCGACGCGGAGTTGATGTTGAGCAGAGCCCCGGAACGGTCTCCTGCCCCGGTGCCGCCTGAGCCCGCGCCGGCACCAAGATCCGGGCTCAGGCCCGGTGGCGGATTTCCAACGGTTTCACCGATCCGGGGAACCACCACCATCATTCCGTCCTGCAACAACGCCGCCAGGTTCACCGCGGTGAGATCCGCATCCGCCGCTGCTCCCCCTGCCGCGTCCACAGCGTCGCCGGTCCTGCTGCCCGAGGGAACCCGCACCACACCGGGCCGCCCCACGGCTCCTGCAACGTGGATGACCAGTACGGTGGGCACCGCGGTTGGACCATCTGCAGCTGTTTGACCGGGGTCCGACCGGGCCTCACCGGGCAAAGGGGCAGGAGCGGGGCTATCTGCGTCAGCCCCTTCCATCGGCCCGGATTCCGGGTGTCCACTGAGGTCCTTGCCTTCCGCAGCGAGCTCGACGCTACTGACCTCCACCTCCGCACCGCCTCCACGGAAGACCGCGAGGCCCCCCGCGACGCCGATCAGCAGACAGACGGCAAGGACGGCGCCGCGAAAAGGCATCATCCAGCGCCGCCGTGGTGTTTCCTGGCGGTCTTCCTCCTCGGATGCCGCCGGGTCCAGCCGTGAGGGATTCAGCTTTGCTGCGGAGGGTGCCGTGTCCCAGCGGTGTTCTGCCATGGGCCCAAAACTAAGGCGGCGGCGGGACCTGGCGTCGAAACACTCGGGGGTCTGTGCAGAACTCTCCCGGCGCGTGGCTCCCGTACCCCCTGTGCAGGAAAGTAAGCGGGCAGCTTCACTCCGTGGTCAACGGTCGATAAGAGCGCCCAAGGCCCCGGCCGGTATGATTGACGGGGCGCATTACCCTATCTCCGGGTCAGTGCCCCCGCACCCCGCACCCTATCCAGGAGCCCGAACCTGTTGAACAAGAAATCGCTTCACGACGATGGGTTCACCGGATTCCGGCCAATGAACACCCTGGACATCAACCGGATTCCGCAGCATCAGGGGATCTTCGTTGTGCTGCGGCCCGAGGGATTTGAACCCCGGTTCCTCCGTACAAGCACGGCCGGTGTCTTCAAAAAGAAAAACCCGTCTCTGCCCAAGGACAAGCTCACCGCAGAATGGGTACCGGACGCGGACATCTTGTTCATGGGAAAAGCCAGCCCCGGCAGCAAAGGCAACCGCGGGCTCCGACGCCAGATCACTGAATTTGTGGACTTCGGAAACGGAAGGCCGCCTGGGCATTGGGACGGCCGGCTGATCTGGCAGCTCGCGGATGCGGAGGACCTGCTGCTGGCATGGAAGGAACTGCCGGCAGAACAGCTCAACACTTCGCTGGCGGCATACCAAGCGGAGTTCCGGCAGGTTTACGGCAAGCTGCCGTTCGCTAACCTTGTCCAGGCCCGCATCTAAGAAGCGCATGCCCACTCAGAAGACGCATCACCGGGTGCGTTGAGCAGTTTCAGCAACCACGTGCTCGTCTAGCCGCTTCCCATCCCGGCACCCGGAACGGCGTCCGGCCCGGGAACCTGCACCGGCGGCACAGCTCCGGAATCCACGGCGATGGCCACCGCCAGCACCCCGAGACCCGCGTGGGCGGCCAGGACGGCGGGCAGCGGGCAGATCATCAGTTCCACGTCGGGAGCAGTGTCAGCAATGGCCCCGGCCAGCCGTTCGGCCTCGGCTTCATTGCCAAAGTGATGCACGGCCGCCCGCACGCGGCCGGTGCGTCCGGCGATGTCCTGGCCGACCAGTTCCGTGAGCCGGGCCAGCGCCCGGGGCGCGGAACGCACCCGCTCCAGCGGAACCACCTTGCCCTCGCGCACCACCAGGATCGGCTTGACCGCAAACAGGGTCCCGAACCAGCCGGCAGCCGCGCTGATCCTGCCGCCGCGGCGCAGCTGGTCCAGGCTGGGAACATAGAAAAGAATGCTGGCGGAACCCGCCGCTGCGCGTCCGGCATCGGCCACGGCCGAGGCGGAACCGCCGTCGCGCGCTGTTTCGGCAGCCGCGGAAACAGCAAAACCCACGCCCATCGCCACACTGGCCGTATCCATGACGGTCACGGGAATGGCAGCTGAACGGGCTGCCAGCCGAGCCGAATCCACCGTTCCGGATAATTCTCCGGAGAGGTGCAGCGAGACAATCGAGGAGCAGCCGGCCGCCGCGAGCTCCGCATAGGCGGCCTCGAACTGACCCGGCGACGGGCGGGAGGTCCGCACGTCGGATCCCTGGGCCAAAGCCAGCGCAAGGGCACCGATCATCCGGTCGGTGCCCTCGCTGTAAATCTGGTCGCCGATCATCACCGGCATGGACACCACGCGCACCAGGTCGGTCACCTCGGCGGAGCGGGCCCAGTTTTCCGGCAGCGCGGCAGCGGAGTCCGTGACCACACCCACCCGGGGTGCCGGGGCGGCACCGGTCTCCCGCAGCCGCCCCCGTTTCGCACGCGCGCCCAGCTTGTCCAGCCAGTCCACGTTCATGAGTCCCCCGAATCGGCGCGCACAGTGTTGGTGATGAGCGCCAGCCTACGCCGGAACGATGTTCACGAGCTTCGGAGCGCGCACGATCACGGTACGGATCCCGCGTCCGTCCAGAGTCTTCTGGACGGCATCGGAGGCCAGTGCCAGTTCGCGCAGGTCTTCCTCGCTGATGTCTGCGGCAACTTCCAGCCGGTCGCGCACCTTGCCCTGAACCTGGACGACGGCGGTGACCGTGTCCTGGACCAGCAGCGCTTCATCGACCGTGGGCCAGCCGGCATTCGCCACGGAGGCCGGACGGCCCAGCAGTGCCCAGAGGTCCTCGGCCGTGTACGGTGCGAACAGGCTCAGGATGACCGCCACGGCCTCGGCGGCCTCACGGACCGCGGGGTCCGCTCCGCCGACGCCGGAGTCGATCGCCTTGCGGGTGGCGTTGACCAGTTCCATGGTCCGGGCCACCACCACGTTGAACTTGTTGTGCTCCAGCAGTTCGGTGGCATCGGCGACAGTGCGGTGCGTCAGGGCGCGCAGCTTCTTGTCGCCCTTCGCGAAGTCGACGCCGGGTTCGCTGGTGACGCCCTGGCCCAGGCGCCAGGCGCGGGCCAGGAACTTCGCGGAGCCCGACGGCGAAACGTCCGCCCAGTCGACGTCGTCCTCCGGCGGGGAAGCAAAGATCATGGTCAGGCGCACGGCGTCCACGCCGTACTTGTCCAGCTGCTGGCCCAGGTCCACACCGTTGCCCAGGGACTTGGACATGGCCTTGCCGCCGTTGAGGACCTGGCCCTGGTTCAGCAGCGAGCTGAAGGGCTCACTGGTTTCCAGCAGGCCCATGTCATGGACCACCTTGGTGAAGAACCGCGCGTAGAGCAGATGCAGGATGGCGTGTTCCACACCGCCCACGTACTGGCCCACCGGCATCCAGTTCTTGGCGGCCTCCGGATCAAACGGACCCTCGGTGTAGTGCGGGGAAACAAAGCGCATGAAGTACCAGGAGGAATCCACGAAGGTATCCATGGTGTCCGTGTCTCGCTTGGCCGGACCGTCGCACGTCGGGCAGGGTACGTTGACCCAGTCCTCCACCGAGGCCAGCGGGGAGGTGCCCTTCGGCGCCAGTGCCTCACCCTTGAGCCCGGTGGGCAGGGTGACGGGCAGCTGGTCATCCGGAACCGGAACCTCGCCGCAGTTCTCGCAGTGAATGATCGGGATGGGCGTACCCCAGAAGCGTTGGCGGGAGAGCAGCCAGTCGCGCAGCCGGAAGTTCACAAACTTCTCGCCGGTGCCCTGCTCCTCGAGCATCTCGATGGCGGCGGGAATGGCCTCGGCCTTCGGCAGGCCGTCCAGCTTCCCGGAGTTGATCAGCGTGCCCTCGCCGGTGGTAGCGATGCCGGACTCTGCCGGATCTTCCTCACCGGTGTCCAGGACGGCCTTAACCGGCAGGTCGAAGGTCTTGGCGAAGTCCAGGTCACGCTGGTCGTGCGCGGGCACGGCCATGATGGCGCCGGTGCCGTAGTCGGCCAGCACGTAGTCGGCGGCCCAGACGGGGAGCTTTTCGCCGTTGAGCGGATTGATGGCGTAGCGGCCGGTGAAGACGCCGGTCTTGGTGCGCTCGGTGGACTGGCGTTCGATGTCCGAGAGGGCCTTGACCTGCTCGCGGTACTCCAGCAGGGCGTCCATGTGCTCGTCAGTGGTCAGCTCAAGCGCCAGCGGCGCGTCGGCGGCGACCACGAAGAACGTGGCACCGGCGAGGGTGTCCGGACGGGTGGTGAAGACGGTGACCTGCTCGGCAGGCTTGCCGCCGTCGGCATCGATGGTAAACCGGACGTGCGCGCCTTCGGAGCGGCCAATCCAGTTCTTCTGCATGGCCAGCACGCGCTCTGGCCAGTGGCCCTTGAGCTGCTCCATGTCATCCAGCAGGCGGTCGGCGTACTCGGTGATCTTGAAGTACCACTGGTTCAGCGACTTCTTGGTGACCTGGGTGCCGCAGCGTTCACAGGCGCCGTTGACAACCTGCTCGTTGGCCAGCACGGTCTGGTCCTTGGGGCACCAGTTGACCGGGGAGTTCTTGCGGTAGGCCAGGCCGCGCTCGTAGAAACGCTTGAACAGCCACTGCGTCCAGCGGTAATACTCCGGATCCGAGGTCTGGATCCGGCGGGACCAGTCAACGCTGATGGCGTAGCGCTTGAACGACGCCGCCTGCGTGTCGATGTTGCGGTACGTCCAGTCGCTGGGGTGGGCGTTGTTCTTGATCGCGGCGTTCTCGGCCGGCAGCCCAAAGGAGTCCCAGCCGATCGGGTGCAGCACGTCGTAGCCGAGCTGGCGCCAGTAGCGCGCGACGACGTCGCCCATGGCGAACGCCTCGGCGTGGCCCATGTGCAGGTCACCGGAGGGGTACGGGAACATGTCCAGCACGTAGCGGCGTTCCTTGGAACCGTCGTCGGCGGGCTGAAACACGCCGAGCTCATCCCAGACCGCCGGCCACTTCTGCTCGATGTCCGCAAAACTGTATACGGCCTCTTCAGACTCATCCGTCTGTGACTGCGTACTCACTGTTGTCGCCTCTGTCCTCAAAGAAATCCTGTTGATCCGCGGTTGCCGGTCCCTGCCGGCCACACCTAAAACTCAAGTTCCTGACGCTCTCCCCCAGACACACAAAAGCCCCTCGGCAGGCAAGGGGCTTGGCCACGCACGGACGGTGCGCGGCTACCTAAGGAGGAGGGAAGCGTTCATCGTTCCACTTTACAACAGCCGCACCTTTGCGGCAGCCGTGCCGGCGCCGTGTTAAGCCGGACCGCTGATCGCATAGAGCAGCGAGTCCTCCCACCGGCCGCGGATCAGCTTGTGCGCCGGCAACCGTGCTTCCAGAACCATCCCGGTTTTCTCCAAGACGCGGGCCGAGGCTGCGTTGGCCGGGCGGCAGGTGGCGCGGATGCGTTCCAGCCCCAGAACTCCGAATCCAAAGCCGACGACGGCGGCCGCAGCTTCGGTCGCGTAGCCGCGGCCCCATTGGTCGGCGGCAATGACGTAGCCGACCTCTCCGGTGCCGGGCCCGGCTGGGGTAGTGGCGCCGTCGTTGTCGGTGCGGCGGGTTGGGTCAAGCGTGAGGCCCACCGTGCCAATCGGCTCGCCGGCTCCTTCACCGCCGTCGGACCGGGTGATGGCAAAGGTATAGGCGGCCCGTGGATCCGCCTGCCCCTCTGCCAGACAGGACACCAGGAAGTCCCGGCTGTCCTGCGGGGTATTCGGGCCCCACTCAACGTACGCGGACAGCTGCGGGTCGGAGGCGAAACGGTGCACAGCGGCAAAATCCTCCGCTGAGTATGGGCGCAGCGTGAGGCGGGGCGTGTGCAGTTCCATGTGTTGATTCTGCCGCATCGCCCTGACAGTTTTGTTGCCGCCGTATCTTTTGGGCATCCCCGTGCGTCTACCGGGTAAGGACATGGCGCAGTGCCATGCTTTCACCAGATACCGCCCAGGCGGGGAGAAAGAAGGGACACCGGCAATGACAGTTGAAACGGGAACTGATTCTGGAACGGCAGTTCAGCCGCAGAGGACAGGTGAGACGGCCGCCCTGGCCGATACTCGAGGGGACCTGCGCCAGGCCCGCCGCGATTTCCTGGTGGAACTGGTACCGGTGCGGGCCTCGGTGTACGCATACTGCCGTAGCCTGACCCCCACGGTGTGGGATGCCGAAGACCTGCTGCAGGACACTCTGGCCAAGGCCCTGGCAGAGGCATCGCAGCGCCATGAGCCAATCCTCAACACGCAGGCCTGGCTGATCAGGATTGCCACGAACAGCTGGATCGATTCCCTGCGGCGCAGTGGGAGGGTCACTCTGGAGTGGACTGATGCCAACCTTGATGTCCCTGATAGTGCGGCGCCGGATCCGCTCGTGAATCTGGCGGTGGAGTCGGCCCTGCGGCAGCTGCTGGCGGTACTGCCGCCGCGGGAGCGGGCATGCGTGGTCCTCAAGGATGTGTTCGCCTATCCGCTGGCCGAGATCGCCGGCATGCTGGACACGACCACCGGCGCCGTGAAATCCGCCCTTCACCGCGGGCGGGCCACCCTGCAAGCTGCCCGGGCCGGGGACGGCTCCGCTTCGATGGAAGCCGATTCGGCGGAAGCCTGGGCGGACTCTTCGATGCAAGCTGCGGCAGCACCGGCAACGACCCAGTCCGCCGATCATGAGCTGCTGCTGCACCGGCTGGCGGAGGCCTTCAATTCCTATGACATCGACGCCATGGTGGACCTGTTCCTGGCCAGCGGACGAACCGAGGTGGTGGGCAATGTCAGCGAAACCGGACACGAGCAGATTCGGACAGGTTCCATGAGCCACACCTTCGGCCCGGACGCCGCGGAGCTGTACCGGGCAACCGTCCATCACTTCGGTGGCGAGGATGTCATCCTGCTGTGGGAGCGCCCCAAGGATGCGCCGGAAACTCCCGAGGTGGTGGCCGATGTCCTGCGGGTGCGCGCTGCCCACGGCGCACCGCTGATCGCCGAGCTAACGTGGTACTTCTTCTGCCCCGAGGTGTTGGCAGAGGTGGCCGGCGGGCTGGGACTGCCGTTCAAGACCAACGGGGTGAGCTACTTCTAGCCTACGAAAGGCTACCGGTTTGGGCGGAAGTGACCGGTTTGGGAATGTGCTGCCGTGGCGCAGTGGCAGCAATTTCCCAAACCGGCCGCGAAAGCCCGATATGGGTACGAAGTCCCAAACCGGCCGCGAAAGCCCGAGGGCCCCGGCGGTTCTACCCGCCGGGGCCCTCATGGTCTAACCGTCCGCAGACTCAGTGCTGGTCCGCGGACTACGTGTGCTGCTTAGAGCACGTCCTCGTCAACCCAGTCGAAGGTCCGGGTGACGGCCTTGGACCACAGACGCATCTGGCGCTGGCGTTCGCTGTCTTCCATCTGCGGAGTCCAGCGCTTGTCTTCGGCCCACTTGGTCTCAAGCTCGTCGGTGTCATTCCAGTAGCCCACGGCAAGCCCGGCGGCGTAAGCGGCACCCAGGGCGGTGGTCTCCACGATCTTGGGGCGAACCACGTCCACGCCCAGGATATCGGCCTGGAACTGCATGAGCGCCTCATTGGCAACCATGCCGCCGTCGACCCGCAGTTCGGTGAGGGGCACGCCGGAGTCAGCGTTGACGGCATCGAGTACCTCGCGCGTCTGGAAGGCCGTGGCCTCCAGTGCCGCACGGGCGATGTGGTTCTTGTTCACGAAGCGGGTGAGGCCGACAATCGCGCCGCGGGCGTCGGAGCGCCAGTGCGGAGCGAAGAGTCCGGAGAAGGCCGGCACAATGTACACGCCGCCGTTGTCGGTGACCTCGTTGGCAAGGGCTTCGATCTCCGGGGCGCTCTGGATCATGCCCAGGTTGTCCCGCAGCCACTGGACCAGCGATCCGGTGACGGCAATGGAGCCTTCCAGCGCGTAAACCGGCTTAGCATCGCCAATCTGGTACGCCACGGTGGTGATCAGGCCGTTCTCGGAACGGACAATCTCCTCACCGGTGTTGAAGATCAGGAAGCAGCCGGTGCCGTAGGTGTTCTTGGCGGCGCCCTGGCCGAAAGCGGCCTGGCCAAAGGTGGCTGCCTGCTGGTCGCCGAGGATGCCGGCAACCGGAACCTCGCGCAGCAGCTGCGAACCGTGCACGGTGCCGTAGACCTCGGAGGAGGACTTGATCTCAGGCATCATGGACAGCGGCACGCCGAAGTCCTTCAGGATGTTCTCGTCCCAGGAAAGGGTTTCCAGGTTCATGAACAGCGTGCGGGAGGCATTGGTGACGTCGGTGATGTGAACGCCGCCGTCGGTTCCGCCGGTGAGGTTCCAGACAATCCACGAGTCGGTGTTGCCGAAGAGCAGGTCTCCGGCCTCGGCACGCTCCCGCGCCCCTTCCACGTTGTCCAGGATCCACTTGATCTTGGTGCCCGAGAAGTACGTGGCCAGCGGCAGGCCAACACGATCCTTGTACCGGTCCAGGCCGCCGTCCTTGGACAGCTCGTTCACGGTGGGCTGGGTGCGGGTGTCCTGCCAGACAATGGCGTTGTAGACCGGCTTGCCCGTGGTCTTGTCCCAGACCACGGCGGTTTCACGCTGGTTGGTGATGCCGACGGCGGCGATGTCGTGCCGCGTCAGGTTTGCCTTGGACAGCGCGGTCCCCACGACTTCGCGGACATTGGTCCAGATTTCCTCTGGATCGTGCTCCACCCAGCCTGCGCGGGGGAAAATCTGCTCATGCTCTTTCTGGCCGGTGGAGACAATGTTGCCGTCATGATCAAAGACGATCGCACGGCTGCTGGTGGTGCCCTGGTCAATGGCAATGATGTACGTGGGGTCAGGCATGGTTCGCTCCTTCTACTGCTGAATGGATGAGGGGGTGGGGGTCAGGACGCGGCCTATGGCTTTAGACAACGGGCATCGGGATGCCGTTGAAGACAATGCCGGCCAGTGAACCGCCGATGATGGGGCCAACAACCGGCACCCAGGAGTAGGCCCAGTCGCTCTTGCCCTTGTTGGGTATGGGCAGCAGCGCATGGATAATACGCGGACCGAGGTCACGCGCAGGGTTGATGGCGTAGCCGGTGGGGCCACCGAGGGAGGCACCGATGGCAAGCACCAGGAGGGCCACTGCCAGCGGGCCCATTCCGTTGGGGGTTCCGCCGAAGGACAGGATGACGAAGACCAGGATGAAGGTACCCAGGACTTCGGTGACAACGTTCCAGCCGTATGAGCGGATGGTGGGACCGGTGGAGAAAACACCCAGAATGTTCTCTGCCTCGGGCTCGTCGTCGAACTGCTTCTTGTAGGCCAGCCAGGTCAGCACGGCACCCAGCATTGCACCCAGCAGCTGCGCGCTCAGGTACACCATGACGGAGGCAAAACTCGTCTCCACCCCGGGGGCCAGGTCTTTTCCGTTGAAAAGGAAGCCTATTGTCACGGCCGGGTTGAGGTGGGCGCCGGATTGAACCGCAACGAACACACCCGCAAACACACCAAGGGCCCAGCCGAAGTTCACCAGGAGGAAGCCTCCGCCGTTGCCCTTCGTCTTGCGCAGGGCAACATTCGCCACTACGCCGCAACCCAGCAGTATCAGTACTGCCGTTCCCGCAAACTCACTGAGGAATACCTCACCGAGAGTCACCATTGACTTCTCCATCCTATTAATCTGATGTCCCAGCCGATTTTTCGCTGGTTTGGTCTAACTCTGCCACGACTCCATCCCCAGTCAGCCACGGGAGCAAATGCACCGCTGTCCCGTTTGCGCAGTATTGCTGTCCTTCACCATGCAATCAAGTTTCTCCCCCGAAACGCCATAAAACCCCGAAAATACAGGTATTTCCGTGTCCGGCGGCCCCCTCATCCAGTGCCGCGCGTCAGTTCAATTCCAACGGCGGGCGCCATCCTCGGTAGAGTCTTCTGCATGGAACCGGCACCCAAACTTACCCTCAATAACGGCGTTCGCATGGACCAAGTGGGATTCGGTACCTACAAGGTACCCGCTCCGGACGCTGCCCGGCTGGTAGCCGGCGCCCTCAAAACCGGATATCGCCACGTGGATACAGCAGCGTTGTACGGCAACGAGGCCGGTGTTGGCGAGGGAATCCGCGCTTTCACGGAGGAGACCAACACCATCCGGGATGAGATTTTTCTCACCTCAAAAGTCTGGAACACGGACCAGGGCTACGACGCTACACTGCGCGCCTTCGATGCCTCCATGGCCCGTCTGGGCCTGGACGTCCTGGACCTCTATCTCATTCACTGGCCCTGCCCCGAGCGGGGGTTGTTTGTGGACACCTACCGGGCCATGGAGGAGTTGTACCGCGCCGGAAGGGTCCGGGCGATCGGCGTGTCCAATTTCCAGCCGGAGCACCTTAAAACCCTGATGAATGCCTCCGAGGTGGTCCCCGCCGTCAACCAAGTGGAGCTGCATCCCTGGTTGCAGCAGCGCCCGCTGATTGCCCTGCACGGGGAGCTGGGCATCCGGACCGTCGCATGGAGCCCGCTGGGCCGCGGCGCTGTCCTCTCCGATCCGGTGATCACTTCCATCGCCGCCGAGCTTGGGGTTTCCCCCGCGCAGGTCATCCTCCGCTGGCACATCGACCAGGACATCATTGCCATCCCCAAGGCCAGTTCCCCGGAACGGATGGCGGAGAACCTGGATCTCTTCTCCTTCGAATTGAGCGCCGCACAACGCGCCGCCATAGCGGACCTGGACCGGAACCAGCGCTCCGGATCACATCCGGACACGGTCAACTAATGCTCACCAGCCGAGCCCCTGCAGCGGACATTCGACTCACCCGCCGCGCCACGGTACGCACCTTCACCGTGGACGGAACGCTTCAGCGCTGCTGGGACTTCCCCGCCCTTTCCTCCGACCACAACGCCGCAGCCATCGCAGGCCCGCCCATTTTCATGCTTCACGGCTTCCGCGGCGACCACCACGGCCTGCTCCGCGTGGTGGAGGCGCTGCCCCGGCACCGTGTCCTGGTTCCGGACCTTCCCGGTTTCGGCAGCGGCCAGCCGCTCCAGGGCCGGCACGACGTCGGCGCTTACGCCGGCTTTGCGGCGGCCGCCCTCTCCTCCGGGCTCCCGGACGTGGGTCCGGACACAGTCCTGCTGGGGCACTCTTTCGGTTCCATCATTGCCTCCCGCGTGGCGGCGGAGCATCCGGACCTGATCAGTGAACTGGTCCTGATGAACCCCATCTGCGAACCTGCTTTGGAGGGCCCCAAGGGCATCACCAGCAAGGCCGCCGAACTGTACTACCTGGCTGCGGCCCGGCTGCCCGAGCCACTGGGCATGGCTCTGCTGCAGCACCCGGTGATTGTCCGCGGGATGAGCATCTTCATGGCCAAGACCCGGGATCCCGGACTTCGTCGCTGGATCCACGGACAGCATGACGCGTATTTCAGCGCCTTCGCCAACCGAGACGTGGTGCTGGACGCCTTCCGAGCCTCGATTTCCGCCACGGTCCGGGACACCGCTGAGCAGCTGGAGATGCCCGTCTTGCTGATTGCTGCGGAACGAGATGACCTCGGGTCTGTGGCCGGGCAGCGGCGGCTGGCTGCGCTGATGCCCGATGCGGAACTGCATATCCTTCCGGGAGTTGGCCACCTGGTCCATTACGAGGCACCTACACAGGCGGCGGAACTAATCTCCGATTTCCTGCGGCGGAGGCACCCATGACACTGCGCATCGCGGTGGACGCCCGGTTCACGCGAACAGATCACCATGACGGGATCAGCCGGTATGGGGCTTCGCTCATTGAGGCCGTATCCAAACACGCCTCTGTGCTGATGCTGATCTCCGACGAACGCCAGCTCGCGCTGCTGCCGGACCTGCCATGGGTGAAGATCAACAGCCCGCTCTCGCCCGCTGAACTCCTGGTGGCCCTTCGCTTGAACCGGCTCGGCGCGGACGTCGTCGTTTCCCCCATGCAGACCATGGGCAGCTGGGGGCGGAGGTACCCGCTGATCCTGACCCTGCATGACCTGATCTACTATTCCAACCCGACGCCGCCGGGCTTCCTGCCGCCGCCCGTGCGGGCTCTGTGGCGGCTGTACCACCTCGCGTACTGGCCGCAGCGGCTTCTGCTGAACCGGGCCGACGTCGTCGCCACCATCAGCGAAACCACACAGTCCCTAATGGCCCGGCACCGGCTCACGCGGCGGCCTGTCCGCATTGTCGGCAATGCGCCGCAGCCGGGGACGACGCGCCGGAATCCCGCTGCGGCACCGGAGAAGAGCCTCATCTACATGGGCTCCTTCATGCCGTATAAGAACGTGGAAACGGTCCTGCGCGGGATGGAGCATCTGCCCGGGTACACCCTGCATCTGCTGAGCCGGGTGCCCCCGGCGCGGCGCAGTGAACTTGAGGCGCTGGTACCCGAGGGCTCCGCCGTCGTATTCCATAACGGCGTCACCGACGACGAATACGAGGAGCTGCTGCGCACGGCCACTGCCCTGGTGACGCTCTCCCGGGCCGAAGGCTACGGGCTGCCCATGATTGAGGCGATGGCCGCGGGCACTCCGGTGGTGGCCAGCGACATTCCAATTTTCCGCGAAGTCTCCGGCGGCGCTGCCCTGCTGGCGGATCCGGACAGCGCGGAGGCGTTTGCGGACGCGGTGCGCACCCTGGATGACCCGCAGCGCTGGCGGAGCGTAGCGGAGGCCGGGCTGCGGCGGGCGGCAGAGTATTCCTGGGAGACCTCAGCCCTGGAACTGATTGATGCGGCTGAAGAGGCCGTACGCAGGTTCAAGAAACGCTGAGGTTCAAGGAACGCTGACCGGCGGGCGGCAGCACAAAGCGGCCCCGGGGACTGATCCCCGGGACCGCTGGGTGTGTGTTTCAGCGGAGATTTGCCGAATTAGGCCTGCAGAGTCACGATCATCTTGCCCTTGTTGGCGCCCTTCATCAGGTCAATGAACGCCTGCGGGGCGTTCTGAAGCCCGTCAACGAAGGTCTCGTCGTAGTTGACTGAACCGTCCCGCAGCCAGCCGGACATCAGGGAGGCGAACTCATCAGCGTACTGGTTGTAACTGCCCACGATGAACCCGCGCAGGGTGATTTCCTTGCCGATGGCCAGTGCGAGATTACGCGGCCCGGTGGGGGCATCGGTGGTGTTGTACTGCGAGATGGCGCCGCACATGGCGATCCGGCCGAACTTGTTCATGGCCGAGATGGCGGCTTCGAGGTGCTCGCCGCCCACGTTGTCGAAGTACACGTCAATGCCGTCCTCGCCGGCGGCCTGCTTCAACTGCTCCTTGACGGGACCGTCGTGGTAGTTGAAGGCCTCATCGAAGCCGAGGTCCAACAGGTGCTGGACCTTCTCGGCGGAACCGGCACTGCCGATGACCTTCTTGGCACCCATGGCCTTGGCGATCTGGCCAACCAGGGAGCCGACGGCGCCGGCGGCACCGGAGACAAAGACGACGTCGCCTTCCTTGAACTGCGCAACCTTGGTCAGGCCGGCGTAAGCCGTGAGGCCGGTCATGCCCAGCACACCCAGGTATGCGGTGGCCGGTGCCACGTCCGTGTCGATGACGCGGGCGCGCTTGCCGTCCAGGACGGCGTAGTCGCGCCAGCCGAGGCCGTGCAGGACCTTGTCTCCGGGCTTGTGCTCCTCGGACCGGGACTCGACAACTTCGCCGATCGCTCCGCCGTCGAGCGGCGCGTCGATCTGGAAGGGAGGCACGTAGGACTTGACGTCATTCATGCGGCCGCGCATGTACGGATCCACTGACATGTACAGGTTGCGGACCAGGACCTGGCCCTGGGCCAGCTCGGGGAGCGCAACCTCGGCCAGGCGGAAGTTTTCCTGTGTGGGCCAGCCCTCGGGGCGGGAAGCGAGCTGGATTTCGCGGCTGGTCTTCGGGGTGTTCGTCATGGACGGTACCTTCCTTTGGGGGGCCTCGCGGCCCGTTCGGGGGTGATCAATCTTGGGGTGAAGTTGTGTCAGCGGTAGGGGGCAAACCGGCGCTGGTACAACAGGTGCTGGTTTCAGAGGTGGCGTCAGCCGGCCGCCGAGCGCAGGGCCCGGGTGACCTTGGCCAGCGTCTCCTGCAGCGTGTGCAGCTCCTGGGGCTCCAGGCCCGCCGCCTCCGCGACGCGCTGCGGCAGGGGCAGCGCCTTTTCCTGCAGGGCACGGCCGTCCTCAGTCAGGTGGACCTCCACGCGGCGCTCGTCCGCGGCGGAGCGGGTACGGCGCAGGAGCCCGGCGCTTTCCAGCCGTTTGAGCAGGGGTGAGAGGGTTCCGGAATCCAGTTCCAGGGCCCGGCCCAGGTCCCGGACGCTGCTGCCGTCCTGCTCCCACAGAACCATCAGCACCAGGTATTGCGGATACGTCAGGCCCAATTCTTCGAGCAGCGGCCGGTACACGGCAGTGGCGGCACGGGAAGCCGAGTACAGCGAAAAGCAGACCTGGCGATGAAGGGCGTCATTCATAGACTCGACACTAGTCCACAATTTAGTTGTGCACAACCAACTTGTAATGACGGGTCTCTGGGTGATTTTTTCTGTTCACCGGGAGCCGATTTAAACTGCAGATAATCCAGCTTCCATCCAGACGGCGTGCAGGAAGGAGTTTGAGGCGCATGGCATTCGGATTCGATCCTCTCCCGGGAACGGACGGATCCGGGCGGCACCACCCAGGGCCCTGGCCCGCCGGGGACACCGGCCCGCCGGGGACACTGGCTTCCCCGGCACCGTTTCACGGCAGGTCCTGCTGGACGGCAGGATCAACACCGCTGGTATCAGCATGCAGTACAACTGCGGAGTGCTCAGCCTTGATCTTCCGGTGGATCCGGAGCACCGCACACGGAAGATTCCGGTCCGGACGCGCTGAGCATACCTTGCTGCCCCGCGCCGGACAGCTACAGAACGTCCATTCCATCCACCCGAATATAGACGGGATCCCCGGTCCGTTTGGCGGACACCGCAGCTTTGGCGGCCCGCATGGCGGCGGTCACCGCCGGAGCGCAGGCGTAGGGGAAGAATAGGAGCGTACGGTAGCGTCCCCCGGAGCCGCCGAGCTGCCCGTCGCGGTGAACGGGTGCGGGGCCGGGCGGGTCTTCCAGGGGCGCCGGTCCCACCACGCGGGTTTCGGACGGCAGATCCAGACGGGGAACAAACGCGGTGAGTGCTTCCCGGGAGCCGGTGAGCTCGGCATAGCGCACGGCCGGGGGCAGGCCCAGCTCCCGGCGCAGTTCCAGTTCTCGTTCCGCGGCACCGGCAGGATCCCAGCGCAGCAGATGGCCCACCATTGAGGCGTCGTCTGCGGTGACCACCACCAACCCCTTTTCTGAGGCGGGCCGGACCAGGGCTGCAGCGCTGAACCAGCGGCGCAGTGTCTCCTCCCCCGCCCGCAGCGACTCGCGCGACAGCATGGCGTTGCCGTCCAGCAGGACCGCCGCCGCATAGCCGCCTGCAGCCACCGGTTCGGCCCCCGGCGTCGCCACCACCAAAGCCGGAGCATCAGGCACCTGCGCCCGCACATGGTCCCCGGCGGAGGAAATAACCGTTACGGAAGGAAAGGCCCGGCCGAGCTCCTCCGCGGTGCGGCCGGCACCGGCGGTCGACCCGCGCAGCTGCGTCCCGCCGCAGTTGCCGCAGCTGAACATCGGTTCGGGGCGGCCGCACCAGCGGCAGGCCGGAATGCCGTTGCGGCTGGCCAGACCCAGCGGCCCGGCGCAGGCCCGGCAGCGTGCCGGTTCCCGGCACTCTTGGCAGGACAGGGCCGGTGAGAAACCGCTGCGGGCCACCTGCACCAGCACCGGGCCGCGGGTCAGCCCGTCCTGGGCCGCCTTCCACGCCGTGTGGGGAATACGTGCGCGGGCCGCCAACGGATCACGTTCCATGGTGAAGGAGTCCGCTGTGCTGACCACGCGCGGGGCCAGCTGGCGCACGGTGCTGCGTTCGGCGGTGATGCTCGCGGCCCAGCCGCTGGCCACCAGCCGCTGGGCCTCGGTGCTGCGCGAGTGTGAGGCCAGCAGCAGCGCAGTGCCTTCGGCCGCGGCGCGCAGCAGCAGGACATCGCGCACATGCTGGTAGGGTGCCCGCTGCTCGGCGTGGAGGTCATCGGCATCATCCCAGAGCACGGCCAGCCCCAGATGGCGCACCGGCGCATAGGCAGCGGAGCGGGTGCCGATCACTACCTGTACGTCGCCGTGCACGACCTGCAGGAAAGCGCGGTACCGGGGGGTCGCGCCGTCGTCGGCGGTCAGGCGTACAAACTTATCCGCACCGATGCGCGCGGTGAGTGCCTCCTGAACCCGGGCCAGATCCTTGGCATCGGGCACTACGACGACGGCGCCGCGTCCGGAGAGCAGCGTTGACTGCACTGCGGCGGCAATTTCTTCCGGCCAGGCTCCCGGGCCATAGCCGCCGAGGGAGGACAGTACGGCGCGCGGGCTGTGTCCGGCGGCCAGATGCGTCAGGAACCGCGGGCCGTGCGGATACCGCGCCCACGGGTTGGGACCGGATCCTTCGGGCCCGACGGGCGTATCTGCGTCGTCGGCGGCCTCGGTCCGGGCCTGCGGGGTGAATTCCTTGTCCACCCGGGCGGCGCGCGGCGGAACCGCCACGCGCAGCACATCATGGACAGTGCCGGAGTAGCGCGCTGCTACGGCCTCGGCGAGCCGCAGGATCTGGGGTGCCAGGACCGGCTGCGGCGACACCACTTTGCCCAGCGGAACCAGGCGGGCCGAGGTGTCCGCTTCCGCCGTGCGTTCAGTGATGAAGCCGGGCAGTTCCTGCCCGCCGAAACGGACCTTGACCCGGGCGCCGGGGACGGCGTCGCGGTCCAGGTCCGCCGGCACCAGATAGTCGAAGGGCCGGTCCAGATGCGGCAGGGGTGAGTCCAGCAGCACCCGCGCTATGGGCAGCTCAGGCGCCGCCGGCTGCGTTCCCAGACTCCGGGCCGGGCCAACGAAGCCGTGCAGCAGCGACAGCTGCCCGTTGTCCCCCGCCGGATCCTGGCGCATTGTGCCTCCGGTTAGGCGTTGAAGTAGCTGCGGAGGTCCTCGACCTTATCCTTGCGCTCCCAGGTGAACTCGGCATCCTCGCGGCCAAAGTGGCCGTTGGCTGCAGTCTTCTGGTAGATCGGGCGCTTCAGATCAAGTGCGTTGATGATGCCCAGCGGGCGCAGGTCAAAGACGTCCTCAATGGCCTCGGCAATGCGGGCCGGGTCCACCGTCTCGGTGCCGAACGTCTCCACATAGATGCCTACGGGGTGCGCCATGCCGATCGCGTAGGCAATCTGGATTTCCGCACGCCGGGCCAGGCCGGCTGCCACCACGTTCTTGGCGACCCAGCGCATGGCGTAGGCAGCGGAGCGGTCCACCTTGGACGGGTCCTTGCCGCTGAAGGCGCCGCCGCCGTGGCGGGCAAAGCCGCCGTAGGTGTCCACGATGATCTTCCGGCCGGTCAGGCCGGCGTCACCCACGGGGCCGCCGATGACGAACGGACCTCCGGGATTCAGGATGTGCTTGACACTGGAGGTGTCCAGTTCGGTCCCGGCCAGCACAGGCTCGATGACATGGAGGGCCAGGTCTGCACGCAGCTGCTCCAGCTCGACGTCGGCGGCGTGCTGGGAGGAAATGACCACGGAGTCCACGGAGACCGGGCGGTCGCCGTCGTATCCGATGGTGACCTGGGTCTTGCCGTCCGGGCGGAGGTAGCCCAGCGTGCCGTCCTTCCGGACAGCGGTGAGGCGCTCGGAGAGCCGGTGTGCCAGCCAAATGGGCGTGGGCATAAAGACCGAGGTTTCATCGGAGGCATAACCGAACATGATGCCCTGGTCACCGGCGCCCTGCGCGTCCAGGGGATCACCGGTTCCGGCACGGTTTTCCACCGAGTTGAAGACCCGGGACGCAATCTCCGGCGACTGCTGGCCGATGGAGACCGAAACGCCGCAGCGCGCGCCGTCAAAGCCGTTGGCCGAGGAATCGTAGCCGATGCCCAGGATGGTGTCACGGACCAGCTGCGGGATCTCCACGTAGCCTTCGGTGGTGACCTCGCCGGCCACGTGCACCAGCCCGGTGGTGACCAGTGTTTCCACTGCCACGCGGGATTCGGGGTCGACCTTGAGCAGGCCGTCCAGGATCGCGTCACTGATCTGGTCACAGATTTTGTCCGGATGACCCTCAGTGACGGATTCCGAGGTGAAGAGGCGCAGCCCGTCGCGGGCAGCCGAAAGTGCTGAAGTATCTGGGAGAGTCACGAGAATTACTCTACTGGTTCCGGGCCGGGTCCCCGAATGGAGATCTGCGGCTGTGGGTCTGTTGCCAAGGTGGCGGGGAAGTCAGCGGACGGAGAGTGCTGCTTCGAACTCCTGCTCGACGCGGGCGATGATCCGCTGCGCAACCTCGGTTTTGGTGCCCGCATAGGTGGGCGGCGGAGCAGACTCTGAATCCTGCGGTGAAAGCAATCTCACTTCAGTGCTGTCCTGGCCGAACACCAGGGAGGTGCCAACCCGGTTCAGCACCAGCAGGTCACAGCCCTTGCGTGCAAGTTTTTGCCGGCCGTATTCCAGGACGTCAGCGCTGCCGTCACCGGTTTCAGCGGCGAAGCCCACAATGAGGGCGGGCCGGGCAGCTTCTCCGCCGGCGGTGCGGTGCTGCACGGCTTCGGCCAGAATATCCGGATTGCGGATCAGGGTGATGACGGGATCTGCGCCGTCATCGCGCTTCTTGATCTTGGTGTCCGAGGTGGTATCCGGACGGAAGTCCGCCACCGCGGCGGCCATGATCAGCACGTCGGAATCGGGAGCGGAAGCGTGCACCGCTTCGCGCAGCTCCAGAGCCGTTTCCACCCGGACAAGTTCAACGCCGTCAGGGGCGGGAATATCCATGTGGGCGGCGATGAAGCGGACGCGCGCACCGGCATCCAGGGCTGCGCGGGCCAGCGCTGCCCCCTGTTTGCCCGAGGACCGGTTGCCCAGGAACCGGACGGGGTCCAGCGGCTCCCGGGTGCCTCCGGCGGTGACCGTAACGGTCCTGCCGGCCAGCGGCCCGGGCAGGGTCTCAGGTTCCTCGGGGCGAATATCCACCGCAGCCATGGCGGCCGCAAAGATGTCTTCCGGATCCGGCAGCCGTCCGGCCCCGGAATCCGTGCCGGTGAGGCGGCCCACTCCGGGTTCCAGCACCAGGATGCCGCGGCTGCGCAGCGTCTGGACGTTGGCACGGGTGGCCGGATGCGCCCACATTTCAGTGTGCATGGCAGGAGCAAAAAGAACAGGCCCGCGTGCCATCAGCAGAGTATTGGTCAGCAGGTCATTGGCCTGTCCTGCAGCCGCACGTGCCAGCAGGTCGGCGGTGGCCGGAGCCACCACAATGAGGTCCGCCTCGTGGCCGAGCCGGACGTGGTTGACCTTTTGAACTTCGTCAAAAACCGAGCTGGAGACCGTATTGCCGGACAGTGCCTCCCAGGTGGCCACCCCGACAAAGCGGAGGGAAGCCTCAGTGGGAATGACCGACACGTTGTTTCCGGCTTCAGTGAAAAGACGCAGCAGCGACGCGGACTTGTAGGCGGCGATACCGCCGCCTACACCTAAAACTATGCGCACCGCTGCTGCTCCTGACCCTGACCGGCTGGCCAGCTGTTACTAGAGGGAACTAGTGAACTACTCGGCGGATTCCACGGGGCGGCTGACCAGCATGCCCTCGTTGATTTCGCGCAGGGCGATGGACAGCGGCTTCTCGTTCAGCTTGGTTTCCACCAGCGGGCCAACATACTCGAACAGGCCCTCGTGCAGCTGCGAGTAGTAGGCGTTGATCTGGCGGGCGCGCTTGGCGCCGTAGATGACCAGCGCGTACTTCGAGTCGGCTACGTTCAGCAGGTCGTCGATCGGCGGGTTGATGATGCCTTCAGACACAGTAGACACAGATTCTCCAAAATTCTTGATACGGGATGTAGCGGTACGTCAGCGCGGGCGCGGACTGATTCCCATGAGTGATACAAGCTCAGCTGCTGCCCGCTGTACGTCATCATTTACCACGGTGTGATCGAACTCGGGCTCGGCAGCAAGCTCCAGTTTAGCTGTTTCCAGCCGTTGCTGCTGCTCTTCGGGTGTTTCGGTGCCGCGTCCTACCAGCCGGCGGACCATTTCATCCCACGACGGCGGGGCCAGGAACACGAAATTTGCCTCCGGCATGGACTTTTTGACCTGCCGTGCACCCTGCAGATCAATCTCCAGGAGCACCGACCGGCCGTCGGCCATGGCTGACTCTACCGTGCTGCGCAGCGTGCCGTAACGGTTGCGGCCGTGGACCACGGCCCACTCCAGCATTTCGCCCTTCTCCACCAGGGAATCGAACTCTTCGGCGGAGACGAAAAAGTAATGCACACCATTCTCTTCGCCCGGTCGCGGCGGGCGCGTGGTGGCCGATACGGACAGCCACACCTCCGGATAGTTGTCCCGGATGAAGGTGGACACCGTGCCCTTGCCAACTGCGGTTGGACCTGCAAGAACTGTCAGCCGCGGTTGCGACACTGAGGACCTCATTTACTCTCGATGTGATTCGGCCCCGACGCTGCGGCCGCAGCGAAAGCGGCCTAGTCGGATTCCAAAAGTTCTATCAGCGCCTTGCGCTGGTGGACGCCCAAACCGCGCACTCGACGGGTCGGGGCAATACCTACGGTAGCCATTATTCCAGCTGCGCGGCGCTCTCCGACGCCAGGCAGCGCCCGGAGGAGGTCAGCCACCTTCAGCCGGCCCACGGCTTCCTCGGAAGACCGGGACAAAATGACCTCTTCCACGGACATCTCCCCGGTCTTGATCTTGGCCTTTATGTCGGCTCGAACGGACCGGGCGGCCGTGGCCTTCTCCCGGGCCCTGGTGCGTTCGTCTTCTGTCAGTGGCTTGAGGTTCAAAAGACCCTCCCGGGCAAGGACTGGCCCGGCACTGCAGCACGTAAACAGCTGCGGTGCTGGGGCGGTGCTGGTGTATGGGGGTACGGACTGAACCTATCCGCAACCTCACCGCAATTGCAACGTGCCGCGCTACCCGACCCGCCAGTCGGGAACCCGACCGGCGGAGCGGGCAGCGGACCCTGACCAACAACACTGCGTTTAGCCTGCCAGCCCCGCCAGGGTTCGGCCGGCGGCCTCACGCAGCGCTGCCGGTGCCGGGCCGGCCTTCAGGATGTCCCGGCTGGAGGTCGCCAGCACAGTGGGAAATGCGGCACCGAAGGTGGCCCGCAGGTCCGCTCCCGTGGCGCCCTGGGCACCGAGGCCCGGGGCCAGGATCGGCGTGTGGGCAGCAGCCAGATGAATGCCCAGCTCGCTGAGCGCGGTCCCCACTGTTGCACCAATCACCAGCCCGGTGGAACCCAGCCGCAGGTTACCGGCGGGCTGCCCGGAAGTCCCGCCTGCACCGGTTCCGGCTGCGGCCGCCCGCCCCAGTTCGCGGCTGTTTTCAGCCGCAGCAGCGTCAACAATCCGTGCCGCCACGGACTGATCCCCGCCCACGTGCTGCACGGAGGCACCTTCCGGATTGGACGTCAGCCCCAGGACGAAGACTCCGCGCCCGGAGGCCTGCGCCAGATCAAGGGCAGGACGCAGCGACTCGAACCCCAGGTAGGGGCTGACTGTGAGGGAATCAGCGGCCAGGGCCGAGCCGTCCCGCAGCCAGGCATCGGCATAGGCCGCCATCGTGGAGCCGATATCCCCGCGCTTGGCGTCGGCAATGCTGAGCACCCCAGCCTCGGCACAGGCGGCCAGCACCCGTTCCAGCGCAGCCAGGCCGGCGGATCCGTGCCGTTCAAAGAGGGCCACCTGCGGCTTCACAGCCGCAGCGCACTCCCCCACCGCTTCCAGGACGGTGAGGGAGAACCGCTCGGCGCCGGCGGCGTCGTCGTTCAGTCCCCAGGCGGCCAGCAGCGCCGGATGCGGATCGATGCCCACGCACAGCTGGCCGCGGGCGTCCATGGCCTGCTGCAGGCGCGCTCCGAAGGAGGGGCGCGCCTGCTCGGCCGTCAGCTCAGATAACGGATCAGGCGCGTGCTCAGACACCCGTGGAGGCCTTGAGCTTGGCGGCATGCTCCTGCAGCGAGGTGACATCCCACTCGTAGGAGCGCATCGCCTCGATGGCTTGTACGGCGGCACCGAACTCGGAGACGGTGGTCACCACCGGACAGCCGATGGAGGTGGCGGCGGCACGGATTTCGTAGCCGTCGCCGCGGGCCTGACCGCCGGACGGAGTGTTAACCACCAGGTTGATTTCCCCGGCGGTGATCAGGTCCGCAACCGTGCCCTCGCCGTTGGGTCCGGTGCCTTCTCCGACCTTGCGCACTGTGGTGGCGGTGATCCCGTTGCGGCGCAGAACCTCGGCCGTACCGCCGGTGGACAGGATCTCGAAGCCAAGATCCACCATCAGCTTCACCGGCATGATGATGGAGCGCTTGTCCCGGTTGGCCACCGAGACAAAGATCTTTCCCTGCGTGGGCAGCGCAGAGTTGGCGGCGGCCTGGGACTTGGCGAAGGCGGTGTCAAAGTACTTGTCGATGCCCATGACCTCACCGGTGGAGCGCATTTCCGGGCCCAGCAGTGAATCCACCACGGTGCCCTCCGGGGTGCGGAACCGGCTGAAGGGCAGCACGGCTTCCTTCACGGCCACCGGCGCTTCCGCCGGCAGCACCGAACCGTCGCCGACGGCGAACAGTTTGCCCGCCGCGCGCAGCTCCGCGATGGACTGCCCGGTGCCGATCAGCGCCGCGGCCTTGGCCAGCTGCACGCCGGTGGCCTTGGAAACGAAGGGCACGGTCCGCGACGCGCGCGGGTTGGCTTCAATCACGTAGAGCACGTCCGAGGCCAGGGCAAACTGAATGTTGATCAGTCCGCGCACTCCCACGCCCGCGGCAATAACCCGGGTGGCCTCCCGGACGCGGTCGACGACGTCGGTGCCCAGGGTGATGGGCGGCAGGACACACGCGGAGTCCCCGGAATGGATACCGGCTTCCTCGATGTGTTCCATGATGCCGCCCACATACAGGTCGGTGCCGTCAAAGAGGGCGTCGACATCGATCTCGATGGCGTCCTCCAGGAACCGGTCCACCAGGACCGGGTGGTCCGGGGTGATTTCCGTGGCGTTGGCGATGTAGCGAGAGAGGTTCGCCTCATCATAGACAATTTCCATGCCGCGGCCGCCCAGGACATAGGACGGACGCACCAGCACGGGGTAGCCGATCTCGTCGGCGATCTTCTTGGCCTCGTCGAAGGACACCGCGGTGCCGTTCTTGGGGGCGATCAGCCCGCCCTCGTCCAGCACGCGTTGGAAGGCGCCGCGGTGCTCGGCCAGGTCAATGGCTTCGGGCGAGGTGCCCAGGATCGGCACGCCGGAGTCGGCCAGCGCCTGCGCCAGCTTCAGCGGGGTCTGCCCGCCGAGCTGGACAAACACGCCCAGGACTCCCCCGGTGCGCTGCTCCGCGGCGATCACCTCCAGGACATCCTCGAGGGTCAGCGGCTCAAAGTAGAGGCGGTCGGAGATGTCGTAGTCGGTGGACACGGTCTCCGGGTTGCAGTTGATCATCACTGTCTCGTAACCCGCTTCGCGCAGGGCCATGGTGGCGTGCACGCAGGAATAGTCAAACTCGATGCCCTGCCCGATCCGGTTGGGACCGGAGCCCAGGATGATGATGGACGGCTTCGCGTGCTCCGCCACCTCGTCCTCCTCGTCGTAGGAGGAGTAGTGGTAGGGCGTGTAGGCGGCGAATTCCGCCGCGCAGGTATCCACCGTCTTGTAGACCGGGCGGATGTTCAGCGCGTGCCGGACCCCGCGGATGACGGCTTCGGGGGTGTTGGTCAGCCCACCGATCTGCTCGTCGGAGAACCCGTGCCGCTTGGCCAGGCGCAGGATTTCTTCGTTGACCGTGCCGGTCCCGCGGATTTCTTCGGCCACCTCGTTGATCAGCACCAGCTGGTCCAGGTACCAGGGGTCGATGCCGGTGGCGGTGTAGAGCTCCTCCACCGTGGCCCCGCCCAGCAGTGCCTGCTGGACCTGCTTGAGCCGGTCCGTGGTGGGCCGCTTGGCGGCTTCGACCAGTGCCGGAACATTGGCAGCGTCCACCGGAGCGAAGGACAGCGAGGCGCCCTTCTGTTCCAGGGACCGCAGGGCCTTCTGCAGGGCCTCGGTGAAGTTGCGGCCAATGGCCATGGCTTCGCCCACGGACTTCATGGTGGTGGTCAGCGTGGGATCCGCGGCCGGGAACTTCTCGAACGCGAAGCGCGGCACCTTCACCACTACGTAGTCCAGGGTGGGTTCGAACGACGCCGGGGTCTTCTGAGTGATGTCGTTCGGAATCTCGTCGAGTGTGTAGCCCAGTGCCAGCTTGGTGGCGATCTTGGCGATCGCGAAGCCGGTGGCCTTGGACGCCAGCGCTGAAGAGCGGGAGACGCGCGGGTTCATTTCGATGACAACCACGCGGCCGGTGTCCGGTTCAACGGCGAACTGGATGTTGCAGCCGCCGGTGTCCACGCCAACTTCGCGGATCACGGCAATCGAGATGTTGCGCAGGTTCTGGTATTCGCGGTCCGTCAGCGTCATGGCCGGGGCCACGGTGATGGAGTCGCCGGTGTGCACGCCCACCGGATCGAAGTTCTCGATGGAGCAGACCACCACCACGTTGTCGTTGCGGTCCCGCATCATTTCCAGTTCGTACTCTTTCCAGCCCAGGATGCTCTCTTCGAGCAGCACCTCGGACGTGGGGCTGTACTGGATGCCGGCGCCGGCGATGCGGCGCAGGTCCTTCTCGTTGTAGGCCAGGCCGGAGCCAAGGCCGCCCATGGTGAAGGAGGGGCGGACCACCATCGGATACCCCAGTACTTCGGCGGCGGCGAAGGCCTCATCCAGGCTGTGCACAATGATGGACTTGGCCGACTCGGCGCCGCAGCGCTCCACCACGCCCTTGAACTTTTCACGGTCCTCGCCGAGTTCAATGGCGGCAATGTTGGCGCCGATCAGCTCCACGTTGTACTTCTCCAGCACGCCGTTCTTGTCCAGCGCAATGGCCGTGTTCAGGGCCGTCTGACCGCCCATGGTGGGCAGGATCGCGTCGGGGCGTTCCTTGGCGATGATCTTTTCCACCACCTCGGGGGTGATGGGTTCCACGTAGGTGGCATCGGCGAACTCTGGGTCCGTCATGATGGTGGCCGGGTTGGAGTTCACCAGGATGACCCGCAGGCCCTCCTCCTTCAGCACGCGCAGCGCCTGGGTGCCGGAATAGTCGAATTCAGCGGCCTGGCCGATCACGATCGGACCGGAGCCGATGACCAGGACGGACTTGAGGTCGGTTCTGCGGGGCATTAGAGGGATTCCTTGATCTTGCTGGCGGTGTTCTTACTGGCGGCGCTCTTGCTGGCGTCCATGAGGTCCACGAAACGGTCGAACAGGTAGGCCGAGTCGTGCGGCCCGGCGGCGGCTTCGGGATGGTACTGAACCGAGAAGGCGGGGATGTCCAGGCAGGCCAGGCCCTCCACCACGTCGTCGTTCAGGGACACATGGCTGACCTCCACCCGGCCGAAGCGGGACTCGGGAGCGGTGACGGGCCCGTCCAGCGGCGCGTCGACGGCGAAGCCGTGGTTCTGGCTGGTGATTTCCACTTTGCCCGTGCGGCGGTCCAGGACGGGCTGGTTGATGCCGCGGTGGCCGTAGCGCAGTTTGTAGGTGCCAAAGCCCAGGGCGCGGCCCAGGATCTGGTTGCCGAAGCAGATGCCGAAGAACGGCAGGCCCGCATCCAGCACCTCGCGCAGCAGGTTCACCTGCACGTCGGCGGTGGCGGGGTCGCCGGGGCCGTTGGACATGAACACGCCGTCCGGGTTCAGGGCCGTGACGTCTTCAAGGGTGGAGGCGGCGGGCAGCACATGCACCCGGACGCCGCGCTCGGCGAAGCGGACCGGAGTCATGGACTTGATCCCCAGGTCCAGGGCTGCCACGGTGAACCGTGGCTCCCCCTCCCAGCCGTGGTCTGCCGGGTCGATGACGTAGGAGGAGTCCACACTGACCTCCTCAGCGAGACGTGCGCCGGCCATGGACTCCTGCGCCAGGACGTCGGCGAGCAGTTCGGCGTCCGGGCGGGCGGCGTCGGCGCCGGAGAAGATGCCGGCCTTCATAGCTCCGCGCTCGCGCAGGTGGCGGGTGATGGCGCGGGTATCCACGCCGGAGATGCCCACAACGCCCTGGGCGCGCAGTTCCTCGTCCAGGGTGGCCTCGGAGCGCCAGTTGGACGGGCGGCGGGCTGCGTCGCGCACAATATAACCGGCCACCCAGATACGCCGGGATTCGGCGTCGTCGGTGTTCACTCCGGTGTTGCCGATGTGCGGGGCAGTCTGCACCACCAGCTGGCGGGCGTACGAGGGATCAGTGATGGTTTCCTGATAGCCGGTCATGCCGGTGGCGAAGACCGCCTCGCCCAGGGCGGTTCCCTGTGCGCCGTAGCTGCGGCCGCGGAAGGTGCGGCCGTCTTCAAGCATCAGGACAGCTGCGGTGGATGCGGAGGTGTTCGGGACGGTCACAGTTGTTCCTCGCTTGTTTCTGCCGGCTCGGCCGGCAGGAGTTCGGTGATTGCTGATACCAGCGGTGTCTTCTCTTCGGGGGTGCGGTTGCGGAAGCCGGTGTCCACGGAGGTGGAGCCCAGCTTCCAGGTGATGATGACCAGACCTTCCTTTTCCACGAATTTTCCGGCCATGCCCCGCTCCAGGCGGACGCTTTCCAGGTCTTCGCGCGGAATCCAGACGTCCGGGGCACCGCTGCGGACCAGCAGCAGGCCTTCATCGAAGACGGCGGCGGTGGCGTTGGACTTCACGCCCAGGCCGTAGACGGCAATCCGGTCCAGCCAGTCACCGGCGGTGGTGGTGCAGACGTACTGGCCCAGCGCCTGGAAGCGGGGTTCTTCCAGTCCGTCGGGCATCGGCGCGGGGCGCGCCACGTTCTGCTGGCGCTGCTGGCGTCCGCGCCAGCTCCAGGCGAAAAGACCCAGGAGCACCAGGATCAGGGCAAGCGTGCCCAGGCCAAATATCACGCGATCCATGCGTACTCCTCTGCGGAAACGGGGTGAGGTGTGTTCAGGGCGGCGTCCAGAACCGTGGGATGGCCGGCGAAGAAGGTCGCCTGCACAATTCCGGGCAGTTCAAGCCCGGCAAACGGTGAGTTGCGCCCCTTTGAAGCCATCTTAGAAGGGTCCACCGTGCGGTGCGCAGACGGGTTCACCAATATGACGTTGGCCGGTTCTCCGGCTGCCAGCGGCCGGCCCTGCGTGCGGACACCGCCAATGGCCGCCGGAGTGATGGACGTCACCCGGGCAAAACCTTCCCAGTCCATCAGCCCGGTCTCGATCATGGCGTGCTGGACCACGGAGAGCGCGGTTTCCAGCCCGGTCATGCCCATGGCTGCCTGCGCCCACTCGCATTCCTTATGTTCGGAGGGGTGCGGGGCGTGGTCGGTGCCCACAATGTCGATGGTTCCGTCGGCCAGGCCGCGGCGCAGCGCCTCAACGTCGGCCGCGGTGCGCAGCGGCGGGTTCACTTTGTACACCGGGTCATAACTGCGGACCAGGTCGTCGGTGAGCAGCAGGTGGTGCGGGGTGGCTTCGGCGCTCACGTTGATGCCGCGTTCCTTGGCCCAGCGGATGATCTCCACCGAACCGGCAGTGGACACATGGCACACGTGCAGCCGGGATCCGGTGTGCCGGGCCAGCAGGACGTCGCGCGCAATGATGGATTCCTCCGCCACCGCGGGCCAGCCGGCCAGCCCCAGCACAGCGCTGACCTCGCCCTCGTTCATCTGGGCGCCCTCGGTCAGGCGCGGCTCCTGCGCGTGCTGGGCGATCACGCCGTCGAACGCCTTCACGTATTCCAGCGCCCGGCGCATCAACATTGGATCCGAAACGCACTTGCCGTCGTCGGAGAAAACGCGCACGCGGGCGCGGGAATCGGCCATGGCGCCGAGCTCGGCCAGGCGTTCGCCCTCCAGGCCAACGGTCACCGCACCCACCGGGCGCACGTCCACCCAGCCGGACCGGCGGCCCAGGCTCCAGACCTGCTCCACCACACCGGCGGTGTCCGCCACGGGGTTGGAGTTGGCCATGGCGTGGACGGAGGTGAATCCGCCCAGCGCGGCGGCGCGGGTACCGGTTTCCACGGTTTCGGCGTCTTCGCGGCCGGGTTCGCGCAGGTGGGTGTGCAGGTCCACCATGCCCGGCAGTGCGATCAGGCCTGCGGCCTCAATAACGACGGCGTCCTGCGGCGCCTGCAGCGCCGTTCCGACGGCGGTGATCAGGCCGCCGCTCATCAGGATGTCGGCGGTTTCCTTGCCGAGCAGGGAGGCGTTGCGGATCAGATAGGTTTTTACGGTGTGGCTGGGGGTGGGCGCCGCGGGGGCGGGGGCAGATCTCACTGTGCGTTCTCCAGGGTGGCGGTGGCAGCGGAGGTGTTCTCGCCGGCCAGCAGTAGGTAAAGGGCGGCCATGCGCACGGACACGCCGTTGCTGACCTGCTCCAGGATGGTGGACCGGGGGGAATCGGCCGCGCGGGAGGAAATCTCCAGGCCGCGGTTCATCGGACCGGGGTGGAGCAGGATGGTGTCGGTGAGGCCGAGGGTATCCAGCCGGCCGAGCCGGACGTCGTCAAAACCCCAGCGCCGTGAGTACTCGCGGACCGAGGGGAAGAACGCGGAGTTCATGCGTTCGCCCTGGACGCGCAGCATCATGACGGCGTCGGGCCGGGTTTCCAGGGCCGCGTCCAGGTCATAGCTGATCTCGCACGGCCAGGATTCGACGCCGAACGGCAGTAGCGTGGGCGGCGCCACCAGCGTCACGGTTGCCCCCAGGGTGCGCAGCAGCCACAGGTCCGAGCGTGCCACGCGGGAGTGGAGCACGTCTCCCACGATCACCACATGCATGCCGGTGAGGTCGGTGCCGGTGGAGGCCGTGCCGTGCAGCCGCGCCCAGTGCCGGCGCATGGTGAACGCGTCCAGCAGCGCCTGGGTGGGATGCTCATGCGTGCCGTCACCGGCATTGAGGACAGCGGCGTCGATCCAGCCTGAGCTCGCCAGCCGCGCGGGGGCGCCGGAGGACCCGTGCCGGATGACAACGGCGTCCGCGCCGATGGCAGCCAGGGTCTGCGCGGTGTCCTTCAGCGATTCGCCTTTGGAGACCGAGGATCCCTTGGCTGAAAAGTTGATCACATCGGCGGAGAGTCGCTTGGCGGCCGCTTCAAAGGAGATGCGGGTACGGGTGGAATCTTCGAAGAAGAGGTTCACCACGGTGCGGCCGCGTAGCACGGGCAGTTTCTTGACCTCGCGCTGGGAGACTGCCGCCATTTGTTCGGCGGTGTCCAGGATGGCCAGTGCATCGGTGCGGCTGAGGTCCCGGGTGGAGAGTAGATGCTTCACAGGGTGCCCTCGATAACCACTTCGTCCGCTGCCGACCCGTCGGTTTCATGCAGCCGGACGCGGACCTTTTCGGTGGAAGCGGTGGGTAGATTCTTACCCACATGGTCCGCACGGATGGGAAGTTCGCGGTGTCCGCGGTCCACCAGGACGGCAAGGCGGACAATCCGGGGGCGGCCCAGATCCGTCAGCGCGTCCAGTGCGGCGCGGATGGTCCTGCCGGAGTAGAGGACATCGTCAACGAGGACCACCACTTTGTCATCGATTCCCGACAGCGGCACTTCGGTGGCGTGCGGAGTGCGGGTAGGTTGCCGGGCCAGGTCGTCACGGAACATGGTGACGTCCAGCTGTCCCACGATGGCGGCGGGATCCACTGATGGATCTGCGGCGGCAATCTTGGCGGCAAGCCGGCGGGCGAGCGGGTAGCCCCGGCGCGGGATCCCCATTAAAACGAGGTCTGCGGAGCCTTTGTTGGCTTCCAGGATCTCATGTGCAATCCGGGTAAGCGCGCGGTCAATGTCAGCTGAAGCCAGAACGGTGCGTGCGGGTGCGGGTGCGCCCGGCGGGTTGGACAAGTCCATATTCTGCCTCCTCCTTCCCCGCCTCACAGGACGGAATTTAAAGGGTGAATGCCTGTTCAAACTACCACAGCAGGTGCGCCGCCTCACCAACTGTGACGTCGTCCCGGTACCGACCCGGCTATCCCCATCACGCCGATTTCCGGCACCGCAGCGCCTTTTCCTTTTAGGGTGGGCCAATGACAGGTGCAACTTTATGAGCGGGCACGGTCCCGGCCACCTTCCGGAGTCGGCCCGGGGTTCGTGGACTCAGTCTGCGGGCGGAGCTCAAGGATCCCGGGAGCCCACGCCTGCGCAGCCGCCGGGCCACGGCCCGGCACCGGTTCAGCCGCTCTGGTCCGCGCAGCCGCAGGGAGCAAAGGGAACGGCCCTTACCGTTCTGCTGATCATCGGGGCCGCGCTGGCACTGCTGCTGGTGGCCTGGTTCCTGTGGTCGCAGCTGGGTAGCGCAGCCTTTGCCCTCTGCGGGGTCCTGGCCCTGGTTCCGCTGGGCATCTGTCTGCTGGGGCTGAAGTGGGTGGACCGGTGGGAGCCGGAACCCCGGTCCGTGCTGTTTTTTGCGTTCCTCTGGGGTGCCGGCATATCGGTGGGCATCACCCTGCTCGCGGGCCCCTACGTGGCCCGGGCCTTCTACGCACTTCTTCCCGGTTTTGCGCCGGAGTTCATCGGCCCGGTCCTGGAGGCACCGATCGTGGAGGAAATTGCCAAGGGTTTGGGCGTGCTGATTCTGGTGTTTGTCCGCCGCAGCTCCTTTGACGGGCCGGTGGACGGTGTGGTGTATGCGGGGACGGTGGCGGCCGGATTCGCCTTCACCGAAAACATCCTGTACTTCGGCTCCGCACTCATTTCCAGCGGCGGTCTGGGCGCTCAGCTGGGCTTCGTCTTTGTGCTTCGGGGGATTTTCTCCCCCTTTGCGCATGTGCTTTTCACCTCAGCCATCGGCCTGGCCCTGGGGTTCGCGGTCCGGCGCGGCGGAACCGCCCGGATCATCGGAGCGTTCTTCCTCGGCCTGGCGGTGGCCATAGGAGGCCATATGTTCTGGAACGGCGGAACAGCGCTGGTCTCGGGCAGCTTCCTGATCTTCTATTTCCTGCTTCAGGTACCGCTGTTTGCGCTGGCCGTCACGGGAGTGATCCTGCTGCGTCGCGGGGAGCAGCGGCTCACCCGGAAGCGGTTGGACGAATATGCGGCCGCGGGCTGGTTCACGCCGCAGGAAGTGCTGATGCTCTCCACCCGCGCAGGCAGGCACCAGGCGCTGGCCTGGGCCTCAGCCTTCGGAGCACGCCGGACCATGAAGACCTTCATTGCGGACGCCACCCGGCTGGCCCTGACGCGCCAGCAAATCGCGGTCGGACGGAACCTGCCCACCAATCAGGCCACCGAACACGCGCTCCTGCAGGATCTCATCCGCACCCGCACGGTAATGCTGGCGCGCTCCTTGGGGCGGCCCTAGGCGGGCAGCAAAAAACCCGCCCGGCTCACCATGAGTGGCCGCGGCGGGTTTCAGTGCTGAAACCTGCGCTGCAAACAGGTCCCCAGCGCGCTGGTCAACCTGAGGACTCGCTTTTGCCCTAGGGTCAGGCCAGCAGGGAAGGCTTCAGCTGGTGAAGCCGGCCCAGCAATCCGTTAACGAAGGACGGCGACTCGTCCGTGGACAGGGTCTTGGCGAGTTCAACAGCTTCGCTGATGGCCACCTTGTCCGGGATGTCGTCGTTGTACAGCAGCTCCCAGGTGCCGATCCGCAGGATGATGCGGTCCACTGACGGCATCCGTTCCAGCGGCCAGCCCTGTGAATAGGTGCTCAGGAACTCGTCGATGGTTTCCTGCATGGAAACCACACCCTCCACCAGGTCCATGGTGTAGGGGTTGATCGTCTGATCGGTCTGTTCCCTGCGGGCCTTGATCATGTCAAAGGCTGATGCTGAACGCTGCTCAGCTTCAAACAGAACTTCCAGTGCCCGGGTCCGGGCCTTTGTGCGTGCACTCACTCGTTAACGCGTCCCAAATAATCGCCGTTGCGGGTATCTACCTTTACCTTGGTGCCCTGTTCGAGGAACAGCGGAACCTGGATTTCATAGCCGGTCTCCACGGTGGCGGGCTTGGTGCCGCCGGTGGAGCGGTCGCCCTGCAGGCCCGGCTCGGTATACGTGATTTCCAGTACCACCGACGGGGGCAGCTCGATGTACAGCGGGGAGCCCTCGTGGATGGCAATCGTCACCATCATGGATTCGAGCATGAAGTTGGCGTTCTCGCCCACGATCGTCCCCGGCACGGTCAGCTGGTCGTAGTCCGAGGTGTCCATGAAGACGTAGTCGTCGCCGTCCTGGTACAGGTACTGGTAATCGCGGCGGTCAACGCTGGCAGTTTCGATCTTGATGCCGGCATTGAAAGTCTTGTCGACCACCTTGCCCGAACGCACGTTGCGCATCTTGGTACGGACAAACGCACCACCCTTGCCCGGCTTCACGTGCTGGAACTCGATGATGCTCCAAAGGTTGCCTTCAAGCTTCAGCACGGTGCCGTTCTTGATGTCGTTGGTCGTCGCCACAGTTTCTCTTTCGTTGATTCGCCGAGTTTCGTTTTAAGTCCGTCGACCATTCTACCTGCTCCGGGAGCCTACAGGCTGAGGCGGATGCCGCCCTGCGGCTCGGAAGCGATCTCCTGGTAGGCCGCAAACAGCAGTGACGTGTCCGGAACCTCAAGGATGGAGGGCTTCGCCAAACCGTCCAGGACCACAAAGCGCAGCAGGTCGCCGCGGGATTTTTTATCCCGGCGCATCCCGTCCAGCAGGGCCGACCAGCGGTCCTTCCGGTAGCTGACGGGCAGTCCGAGGGACTCCAGGATCTCCTTGTGGCGGTCCGCGGTGGCGTCATCGAGCCGTCCCACCATGCGGCCCAGCTCAGCGGCGAAGACCAGTCCCACGGACACCGCGGCACCGTGGCGCCACTGGTACCGTTCGGCCAGTTCAATGGAGTGGCCCAGGGTGTGCCCGTAGTTCAGGAACTCGCGGCGCCCCGCTTCGCGCAGGTCTGCGGAAACAACCTCGGCTTTGACGGCAATGGAGCGTTCCACGAGTTCGCGCACCACGTCGGAAGCGCCGTCGCCCACTGCTGCCGGGTTGGATTCGATGAGGTCCAGGATGGCGGGATCGGCGATGAAGCCGCACTTGACCACCTCGGCCATGCCGCTGAGCAGTTCGTTCTTGGGCAGGGTTGCCAGGGCGTCCAGATCGGCAAGAACCCCGGCCGGCGGGTGGAAGGACCCCACCAGATTCTTGCCCTCGGCCGTGTTGATGGCCGTCTTGCCGCCCACGGCGGCGTCCACCATACCCAGCAGCGAGGTGGGAATATGCACCACCTTGATCCCGCGCAGCCACGTGGCGGCCACGAAGCCTGCCAGGTCGGTGACGGCCCCGCCGCCCACTGCCACAATGGCGTCGGAGCGGGTGAAGTCGTTCTGGCCCAGGACCTGCCAGCAGAACGAGGCCACCTGGATGTGCTTGCCTTCTTCGGCGTCGGGGATTTCCGCTGTCACCGCGGTAAGGCCGGCGGCTGCCAGTTCATCGCGGACCGTGTCACCGGTGGCGCGCAGGGCCCGGGGGTGGATCACCAGGACGCGGTGCACCCGCTCCCCCAGCATGGCCGGAAGGCGGTCCAGCAGCCCGTTGCCGATGACGACGTCGTAATTGCTTGCGGGGCTTTCGCCGGTCACCGGGATAACGGTGGGATCGGAGGCCATGGAATTATGCTCCTTCATTGAGGAAAGGTGTCAGCCGGTCGATGACGGCCGGGACGGTGAGTCCCCTGGTGTCGATGGTGATGTCTGCCAGGGATTCGTAGACGGGGCGGCGGGCTTTGGCCAGCTCTTCCCACCGGCGCGCGGGGTCGCCGGCGAGCATGGGGCGGTTTCCGGAACGGATGATGCGGGGCAGGACGGTCTCCAGGTCCGTGTCCAGGAAAACCACCGTGGCACGGCGCAGCAGCTGCTGAGTGCCGGTGTCCAGGACCGCGCCTCCGCCCAGCGAGATGACGCCGGGAACTTTTTCCGCCAGCGCGGAGGCCACGGTGCGGGCTTCGACCTCGCGGAACCCGCATTCTCCACGGGCCGCGAAAATTTCCGGAATCGGCCCGTGGTGCTGGGCCACCAGCTGGTCCGTGTCGGTGAACCTGAGCCGCCGCCGGGCAGCCAGTTCACGTCCAACCACCGATTTGCCGGCCGCCATGAAACCAATCAGGACAATATGGGCAGCGGGTCCCACGCGGCCGCCAAGATCACACCGGTCCGGACGCTCAGGGCTGCCGGACATTGGTGCCAGCCGACTCGAGGGCGGTGGGGATGTTCTCCAGGTAGGTGCGCAGGTTCCGTGCAGTTTCCGCCACCGAGTCCCCGCCGAACTTCTCCGTCACCGCTTCAGCCAGCACCAGGGCCACCATGGCTTCGGCCACCACGCCGGCGGCCGGAACGGCGCAGACGTCGGAACGCTGGTGGTGGGCCCGGGCGGGCTCGCCGGTGCTCACGTCAACGGTCTGCAGGGCATGCGGAACGGTGGCGATGGGCTTCATGGCGGCGCGGACGCGCAGCACCTCGCCGATGCTCATACCACCTTCAATGCCGCCGGCCCGGTTGCTGGAACGGACCACCCGGCCCTCGGCATCCTGCAGGATCTCATCATGGGCGGCGGACCCGCGGCGCGCTGCCGTGAGGAAGCCGTCACCGATTTCCACGCCCTTGATGGCCTGAATTCCCATCAGGGCCCCGGCAATCCGGGCGTCCAGCCGGCGGTCCCAGTGCACATAGCTGCCCAGCCCCGGCGGCAGGCCATACGCCACGACTTCCACCACACCGCCCAGGGTTTCGCCGTCCTTATGGGCGGCGTCCACCTCGGCCACCATGGCTGCAGATGTCTCGGGGTCGAAGCAGCGCAGCGGATCGGCGTCCAAGACTGCAACGTCAGCAGGGCCGGGCAGAGCGGAGCCCTCGGGGCTGCCCACACCCGCAATGCTCACGGTGTGCGAGAGAAGCTCAATGCCGAGGGACTTCAGGAAGGAGGAAGCCACAGCTCCCAGCGCCACCCGGGCAGCGGTTTCCCGGGCACTGGCTCGCTCCAGAACGGGGCGTGCTTCATCGAAACCGTACTTCTGCATGCCGGTGAAGTCAGCGTGGCCGGGGCGGGGCCGGGTCAGCGGCGCGTTGCGGGCCTGCTCAGCCAGAAGCGCAGGGTCCACGGGGTCAGGGGACATGACCTGCTGCCACTTGGGCCATTCAGTGTTGCCCACTTCAATGGCCACCGGCCCGCCCTGGGTCAGGCCGTGCCGGACTCCGCCCAGAATCCGCACCGCGTCCTGCTCAAATTTCATCCGGGCGCCGCGGCCGTAGCCCAGCCGGCGGCGTGCCAGCGCCTCCTGAATCAGGGAGGTGTTCACTTCGACGCCAGCAGGGACGCCCTCAACTATTCCTACCAGTGCAGGCCCATGGGACTCACCGGCGGTCAACCAACGCAACATGGTTTCAATACTGCCATGTCCGGTGTGCGGGTTCAGCGCCGCGGTGCTCCGAGTGCGTCACACATCACGTTTGTGACGGCCAGCTCGTCGCGGAACTTCTCCCCTGCGAAGAGACGGACCTGTTCCACCGCCTGATAAATCAGCATCTCCTGGCCCGGGACGATTCGCCCGCCGCGATCGGCCCAGACGCGGGCAATGCGGCTGGGCCAGGGATCGTAGGCGACATCCAGGAGGACGGTGCCGGAGAGGTCCGGCGCACCCGACGTCACGGTATCGGCGAGGGAATCGGCAGCGCGCGGCGGCAGGGTGGAGATGACGACGTCGGCGGCCTGGCATGCTGTCGCCGCTTCTTCCCAGGAGCGCAGCGATAGCGGTGTTTCCGTCCGACTGCCGGCTGCCTGCACGGCTATAGTGCCGTCTGCCGCTGCCGGAAACCGGCGGGCATAGACATCAACGGTGGCTGCGCCGAGCGCTCCCGCCGCAGCCACGGCTGCGCAGGCCGTTCCTCCGGATCCCAGGATGGCGATCCGTGGTGCCGGCCGCGACCCGGCGTGCCGGAGCGCGTTCACGATTCCTGCCACGTCGGTGTTGTGTCCGGTAAGGACCACGCCGTTATCCGTGTAGTCGAAGGTCACGGTGTTGAGCACCCGCAGCGCCGCGGCCATGGACGTCAGCCGGTCCATGGCAGGCAGCAGGGCCGCTTTCAGGGGCATCGTCACCGACAGGCCGGCCCAGCGCGGTTCCGCAGCATCGGGCTCCCGGAGAGTGGCCGCGAAGGCAGCGGCCCTGTCTTCGGGAACGTCCACCGCATCATACGTGCAGCGAAAGCCAAGGAACTCGTAGGCGGCGCGGTGCAGGAGCGGAGATTTGGAGTGGCCGATCGGATGCCCCAGGACGGCTGCCCGCCTGGCGAATTCCGTCAACTACCCGCACCTGCCCGGTTTCTGGGTGCCGCACCATTCCTGGTACTGGGCCACGTACTTGGCGTGCTCGGCAAGCGTAGACGAGAACTCGGTCTGGCCGGTGTCCAGGTTGACGGTCACCCAGTAGTAGAACGGCACGTCGGCCGGGTTGGCTGCAGCCTGGATGGCCTCTGTGCTCGGTGAACCGATCGGTCCCACCGGCAGCCCCGGATTGGCGTACGTGTTGTACGGGTTGGACTTGTCAGCCTTCTCTTCGGGCGTCAGATCGTAGCTCTTGCGGCCTAGGCCGTACGTGACCGTCGCGTCGGACTGGATCAGCCCCGAGGTTTCCACGTTGTCTGCGCGCAGCCGGTTCTGGATTGCTCCGGCAACCTTGGCGTAGTCGGCTTCCCCGGCCTCGGCCTGGATGATGCTGGCCTTGGTAAGGATCCGGTACTGCTCGGCGGGATCGGTGATGCCCGCTTCTTCCAGCGTCGCAAAGGAGCCGTCAACCATCTCCGTGAGGATCGAGTTTGCGTCCTGGTCCAGGGGGAAACGGTATTCGCCCGGGTGCAGGTATCCCTCCAGGGAAACGGCTGCCGCTGGCAGACCAAAGGCCTGCGGGTCTTTGGCGAGGGCATCAAACTCGGTGATGGGAATACCGGTGGAGGCGCTGAGGATCTCGAATACTTCGCCCTGACGCAGGTCACGGGCCACAGCGGCATAGTGCACGGCTGCCCCCTGCTCGCCCAGCAGCGCCTCAAGGGCCGATGAGGAGGACATCTGCTGTTTCATCTCGTAGGAGCCCGGCTGGATTTCCCGGCCGTCAGACTCCGTCTGGAAGGCGTTCACGAATTCCTTGGAGGTGGCAACAATATCCGCGGTTTCCAATTTGTTGCCGATCACCAGTGGGCCGTCGCCCTCAGCAACGGTGAAACTCACGCTGCCGGTACCGGCACCTTCATAGTCCTTGATGTCGTTCATGCCCAGCAGGTCCCGCAGGAACAGTGTCAGGCCGAAGACCACACCGGCAAAAAACACCAGGACAACCAGCATCACAATGGTGCGGCGCCGCCGTCGGCGCTGCTTTTCACGTGACGGGCGGCGGCTCCGGCGTGTCTCGGTTTCTTCAAACAAACCGGCCACGGGGGCGGCTGTCTCCGGCTCGTAGCCCGCATCATGGTGTGCGGTCGGTTCGTACTCCGGTTCCGTTCCCATGGCTGGATAGTCCGGATATCTGTGGCTCACAGCGCAGACCCGTTTCCGCGCTTGTTGTCCTGGGAAATAGTTGGCTCCTGTGTCGGGGCCGGCAGGGCGCCTGTCTGGCGCTGCTGCCGGCAAGTTGTGACCGGCTCCCCCACGTCGCGTCCAAGGGAACGCTGCATGTCAATAGCGTGCTGCAGAATTGCCACAGCCGCTGCCTGATCCACCACTCTACGGTGATCTTTGCTGTTCAAGCCAGCCTCATGAAGAGATCGATGTGCAGATACCGTGGTGAGGCGCTCATCCACCAGGGAAACGGGAATGCGATTTCCGCTGCGTTCCAGCTCGGACAGCAGCACGTCAGCGTAGTCCCGTGCCATCTGGGTGGAGGCAGTTTCCGTGCCCTTCATACTGCGGGGCAGACCGACAAAAACCTGCACGGCACCTCGGTCTGCCGCCTCGCGGACAAGAACCCGAATATCGCTGTTCTTTTTTGGGTCCCTTTTCAAGGTCTTCACGGGCATCGCCAGCATGCCGTCCGGGTCGCTGACGGCCAGCCCCACACGGACCTGGCCGACATCTACCCCCAGCTTAACCCCGCGGGGGTAGACCTGATGTTCCAATACTCAGCCCCGGTTGGCTACTGCGGCCGTCACGGCAGTAAGTGCTTCACCGAGTTTGGCGGCGTCCGAGCCGCCGCCCTGGGCCACGTCGTCCTTACCGCCGCCGCCGCCGCCGAGGACTCCGGCAGCAACCTTGACCAGTGCGCCGGCCTTTACTCCGGCGGCGCGGGCCTCCTCGTTGGTGGCAACAATCACCACGGGGCGGGAGTTGGCGACGCCCGCAACGGCAACAACCGCAGCGCCGCTGCCGAGGCGGGAACGAAGGTCCAGCGCCAGGGTGCGGAGGTCGTCCGCTCCGGCGCCGGTACCGGCGTTGTGCGCCAGGACCCGGACACCGTCCACGTCCACGGCCTTGGAGACCAGTGCGGCGGCGGAGGCAGCCAGCTGCTCCCGGCGCAGACGCTCAAGTTCCTTTTCGGTGGCCTTCAACTTGGCCAGGGTGGCTGCCAGGCGGTCGGGCAGCTGCACGGAGGGAACCTTGAGCATTTCGGAAAGCTCATTCACCAGGGCGCGTTCGGCAGCCAGGTGACGGAACGCATCCATGCCCACAAACGCCTCAACGCGGCGGTTGCCGGATCCCACGGACTGCTCGCCCAACAGGGTGAGGCTGCCGATGCGGGAGGTGGACTCCACATGCGTGCCGCCGCAGAGTTCACGGGACCAGTCACCGTTCATCTCCACCACGCGCACGGTATCCCCGTAGGCTTCGCCGAACAGGGCCATGGCACCCAGGGCCTTGGCATCGGCCAGGGACATGATCTTGGTCTCGACCTGGTAATTGCTGCGGATCGCAAGGTTGGACACCTCTTCGATCTCCGACTTCGCGGCATCGGAGAGGCCTTCACCCCAGGAGAAGTCAAAGCGTAGGTAACCGGCCTTGTTGAAGGAACCGCGCTGCAGTGCCTCCGGACCGAGGATCTGGTGCAGGGCGGCGTGCACAATGTGCGTACCGGAGTGCGCCTGCTCTGCTTCGTGGCGGCGCTGGGCGTCGACGGCGGCCAGTACGTTGGCGCCTTCGGCAATTTCGCCCTCACGGACAATGGCCTTGTGGACGCTCAGGCCCTTGACCGGGCGCTGGACGTCCTGCACTTCCAGGACAAAGCCGTCGCCGGTGATCAGGCCGGTATCGGCAGCCTGGCCGCCGGCTTCGGCGTAGAACGGGGTTTCGTTGAGCACCAGGGAGATTTCGGTGCCCTGGCCGGCGTACGCAACCCGTGAGCCGCCGGAGATGATGCCGCGGACGGAGGATTCACTGGTCAGCTCGTCATAGCCGGTGAACACGGTCTGTCCGGCGGCGAGGAGTTCGTTGAACACCGAGACGTCGTCGTGGCCGTGCTTCTTGCCGCGGGCGTCTGCCTGGGCGCGCTGGCGCTGTTCGAGCATGAGGGAGCGGAAGCCGGCCTCATCAACCTTCAAGCCCGCTTCCTCGGCCATTTCCAGCGTGAGGTCAATGGGGAAGCCGTACGTGTCGTGCAGGGTGAAGGCGTCCTCGCCGGACAGCGGCTTGTTGGCGGCCTGGGACATCTTGACCGCTTCCTCAAGGCGCTCGGTGCCGGAGGCAATGGTGCGCAGGAACGCCTTTTCCTCGGCATAGGCAATGCGGCTGATGCGCGCAAAGTCGGTTTCCACCTCGGGGTAGACGCCCTTCATGGCGTCCCGGGAGACGGGCAGCAGTTCGGGCAAAACGGCAGTCTCCACGCCCAGCAGGCGCATGCTGCGCACCGCACGGCGGATCAGGCGGCGCAGCACGTAGCCGCGGCCCTCATTGGACGGGCTCACACCGTCGGAGATCAGCATCAGGGCGGACCGGACGTGGTCCGCGACCACGCGCATCTTGACGTCATCCGCGTGGTGCGGATCCGAGGGGTCCTCGGCGGAGGTGTAGGTCTTGCCGGAGAGTTCGGCTGCCCTGTCCAGGACGGGGCGGACCTGGTCGGTCTCGTACATGTTCTCCACGCCCTGGAGGATCATTGCCAGGCGCTCCAGTCCCAGACCGGTGTCAATGTTCTTCTGCGGCAGTTCGCCGGCAACATCGAAGTCGGTCTTGGACCGGACGGCGGAGAGCTGGTACTGCATGAAGACCAGGTTCCAGATCTCGATGTAGCGGGTCTCGTCGACGGCGGGGCCGCCTTCGCGCCCATAGGCCGGTCCGCGGTCGTAATAGATTTCGGAGCAGGGGCCGCCCGGGCCGGCCTGGCCGGTGTTCCAGTAGTTGTCGGCCTTGCCGGTGCCGATGATGCGTTCGTTGGGGATACCAATCTTGTCCCGCCAGATGGCGCGGGCTTCGTCGTCGCGCTCATCGCCGTCTTCGTAGACGGTAACCCAGAGGCGTTCGGGGTCCAGGCCAAAGCCGCCCTGTTCCACGTCCGAGGTCAACAGCTCCCACGCAAACGTGATGGCGTCTTCCTTGAAGTAATCGCCAAAGGAGAAGTTGCCGGCCATCTGGAAGAACGTGCCGTGCCGCGCTGTTTTGCCCACCTCCTCGATGTCCGCGGTGCGGATGCACTTCTGCACACTCGTGGCCCGGCTGTAGGGGGCCTTCTCACGGGCGGTCAGGTACGGAATAAAGGGCACCATGCCGGCCACGGTGAACAGCAGCGACGGATCATTGGTGACGAGCGACGCGGAGGGAACCACCGTGTGGCCCCTTTTGCTGAAGAAATCCAGCCAGCGGCGTGCAATCTCGTGGGACTTCATGGTGCTTTTTACCCTTCCGGTAATTCAGGCGTGCGCAGCTTTCGCTGCGGGCAGGTAGTGCCAGGTATGCGGGCCAGTTGTGGCGGTCAGCGGCGTACGGCGGCCATGGTGTCGGCAACCGTGTCGCCGGTCTCCATGCCCAGGGCGGTGCGCAGGTCACCTTCGCGTTCGGTCATGCCTTCACGGAACGCGTTGGCAAAGTCCTGCAGGGCATCGGCTGCGGTGCCGACGGCCCGGTTGAGTCCGGCCGGACCCAGGGTGTTCTTGGCGTCCGAAAGACGCCGGACGGCGATGACCCCGATGGTGACACCGATGGACATCCAAAAGACTCGCTTGATCATTCTCTTCGCTCCTGTGCTGGTGGCGGATTTAGCGGCTGCGGCGGCCGCGGCTCTTGCCGCGTGAGGAAAGGGCCGAACGGACGCCGTAGCTGAAAGCTGAAACCTTGATCAGCGGCGATCCGACTGTGGCAGCCACCAGGGAGGACAGTGCGGAAATGTTGGCTGTGGCATCCGAGACGTTGGACGAAATACCGTCCACCTTCTGCAGCTGCAGGTTGGTGGTGGACACGGTGGTGGTGACTTCCTCCAGCAGCGGAGTGGTTTCGTCGCTGATGGTGCGGATCGCGCCGCGCAGCTCATCAAACACCTTGCCCAGCTTCCAGATCGGGACGGCCAGCAGCACCACCAGCACCGCAAACACACCGGCAGCAATCAGACCGGCAATATCTCCACCCGACATGGTTCTCCTCTTGGGTTGAAAACTAAGACTTTCCGCTATGTACCTTACCTACAACAGGCCAACAGCACTTACTTCTTCCCGCCCGGGGCGCGGGAGCGCGGCCGGTCGCGGGGCACTTAACCGAACAGCCCGCGGCACGGGGCCGCGGGCTGTCCTGAAAAATCGAGAAAACTCGAAATTAGCGTGCGTAGTATTCCACGACGAGCTGCTCTTCGCAGGTCACGGGAACTTCCGAGCGCTTCGGGCGGCGCACGAGGCGTGCCTGCAGCTTGTCCAGGGAAACATCCAGGTAACCCGGAACGGCGGGCAGGACGTCGCGGTGGGCGCCGGCAGCGGCAACCTGGAACGGCGTCATGGTCTCGCTGCGCTGGTGCACATGGATGAGCTGGCCTTCGGAAACGCGGAACGACGGGCGGTCCACGCGGGCGCCGTCAACCATGATGTGACGGTGCACAACAAGCTGACGGGCCTGGGCGATCGTGCGGGCAAAGCCGGCGCGCAGCACGAGGGCGTCAAGACGCATCTCGAGCAGCTCGATCAGGTTTTCACCGGTCAGACCGGCGGTGCGGCGGGCTTCTTCGAAGACACGGGTCATCTGTGCTTCGCGGATGCCGTACTGGGCGCGCAGACGCTGCTTTTCACGCAGGCGTACCGCGTAGTCGCTGTCCTGCTTGCGACGTGCGCGGCCGTGCTCACCCGGGGGGTAAGGACGACGCTCGAAGTACTTGGCTGCCTTGGGGGTCAAAGCAATGCCGAGGGCGCGCGAAGCGCGGGCCTGACGGCGTGCACGTGTGTTGTTAGCCACGTTCACCTTTCACTGTTTTGGCGGTTTGGCCACCGCAGCCCAGGCTTGCGCCGGGATACCGTGATGACTGATACGTAAGTACTGGCCTCCATGAGGGAGAGCTCCGGCCAACCGCTGCCTTCTGCTACAGACACGGCACCGGGCACAACTTACGCCCATGAAGGCGGAAGGGGGGTCCGGCGTCGCACTTGCCAGTCAACCATCAATCCTAGCACGCAGGCCGGGGCCCTACTTTCCCCGGATGATTCCGCGCAGCCGCTCCAGCCGCGCCGCAATGTCGCGCTCCACCCCGTTGGCCGTTGGCTCGTAGTAGTTCCGGCCCACCAGGTCATCCGGCGGATACTGCTGTTTGGCCACGCCGTGCGGTTTGTCGTGGGAATAGACGTAGCCCTTGCCGTGCCCAAGCTGCTTCGCGCCGGGATAGTGCGCGTCCCGCAGATGCGCAGGAATCCCCTGTCCGCGCCCGGCACGCACATCGGCGATGGCAGCGTTGATGCCGTTGTAGGCCGCATTGGATTTCGGGGCGGTGGCAATGTGTACCACGGCCTCGGCCAGGATGATCCGACCTTCGGGCATGCCGATCATCTGCACAGCTTGGGCCGCTGCCACAGCGGTTTGCAGCGCGGTGGGATCGGCCATGCCCACGTCTTCGGCGGCGGAAATCATGAGCCGCCGGGAGATGAACCGCGGGTCCTCCCCCGCTTCAAGCATCTTGGCCAGGTAATGCAGGGCGGCGTCCACATCGGAGCCGCGCAGGGATTTGATGAAGGCGCTGGTCACGTCATAGTGCTGGTCGCCGGCGCGGTCATAGCGCAGTGCCGCCACGTCCAGGGCCATCTCTGCGTCGCTGAGGGTCACCTCGGGGATGTCCTCCCCGGCGGTGTGTTCGGAGTACGCGACGCCGGCGGCAGCTTCCAGCGCGGTCAGGCCGCGCCGGGCGTCCCCGGCGGCAAGGCGCACCAGGTGCTCCAGGGCCTCGTCGCTGAGCCGGACCCGGCCTGCCAGACCCCGTTCATCCTCCACAGCGCGCTGCAGCAGTGCTGCAATGTCCTCTTCGGTGAGCGGCTTCAGCGTCAGCAGCAGGGACCGTGAGAGCAGCGGCGAGACCACTGAGAAGGAGGGATTTTCCGTGGTGGCGGCCACCAGTACCACCCAGCGGTTTTCCACGCCGGGCAGCAGCGCGTCCTGCTGGGCCTTGTTGAAGCGATGGATCTCATCCAGGAACAGCACCGTGGTAATGCGGTGCAGGTCGCGGTTGGTCAGCGCCTCTTCCATCACCCGGCGTACGTCCTTGACACCGGCGGTGATGGCGGAGAGCTCCACGAACTTCCGGCCGGAACCGCGGGCCACTACGTGGGCCAGCGTGGTTTTTCCGGTGCCGGGAGGGCCCCACAGCATGACCGATGACGGCCCGGCCGGTCCGCGGTCATCGGCGGACTCAGCCAGGGTGCGCAGCGGGGATCCGGGTCCGAGCAGGTGTTGCTGGCCCACGACCTCATCCAGCGACCGCGGCCGCATCCGCACCGCCAGCGGGCTGCGCGGGCGCTTCCTGCCGTCGTCGTCGCCACGGGTACCAAACCCGCCGCCGTCGTTGTCGTCGCGGGTGCCGGTGTCGTCGTCGTCGCTGTCACTGTCGCTGCTGAACAAATCACTCACTCCCCAAGGCTACTCGTGCCGTAGCGTTGAGAAGGCCCGGCGACTGCCGGCGCTCTGCCCAGCCGAATCAGCAGTCCCGCCAGGAGAATCGCACAATGCCCGTCACCCGCTCCACCTTTGTATCCGCCGACCGGCTGCCGGGCTGGCTGGAACGGTTCGCTGCCGGCAACGGCGACCTGACGCTGACTCCGGAGCACGGCGGTCTGCACCTCTTAGCGGCGAACGGCGCCGAAGCTGACCTGCTGGCGCCGTGGCCGGACGACGGCCGGCCGGGGCGCGGAGCCGACGACGTCGAGCGCCTGGTCTCGCTGGCCGCCCAGTCCCGTACGCTGGGCATCGTACTGCTGCGCCGCGGCGGTTTTGCCGTGGGGGTGGCCCGTGACGGCGTGCTGCTCGCCTCCAAGGCCGGCCGGTATGTCCAGTCCCGGACGGCCGAGCAGGCGGCACGGATTTTCGCCGAACATCCGCCCGAGTACCTGGTTTTTGGCGGCGACCGGCCCCTGCTCGAGCTGCTGGCCCGAGAACGGGTTTTCCACCCCTGGAGCGGCCTGGCCCGGCTGCGTTTCCTGGACGTTCAGGATCCCAAATCCGCGGCGCTGGCCAAGGCCGCGAGGAATGCGGCGTCGGTCTTCATCCGGATCTCGGTCCCTTAGGCGGGGGCCGTCACCGCCCGGAGAGCCTGCGAACAATGTCCGCTGCCGGCTGCTCCGCTGCCAACCGGTAGCACGTGCCGGCCCACAGGCTAACACCCTCCGGGTCCCCCGCCGCTGCTGCGGCGGCGCGCAGCGGAGCCGTGATCTGGTTGACGTACGGATAGGCGTCCGGCGCATCCGGATAGGCACGCATGAAAGCGTTGGTCAGCCCGCGCGCCGGACGGCCGGAGAAGGCCCGGGTCAGTGACGTTTCGGAGAACCGTCCGCCCTGCGCTGCTTCCAGCAGGGCAGCACGGTGCACCGGGCTGGTGCCCGCTTCTCTGCTGAGCAGCAGCAGGGTCCCCACCTGAACGGCGGCGGCACCGGCAGCCGCTGCTGCGGCGGCGTCCGCCGGTGCGGTGATGCCTCCGGCAGCGATCAGTGGCAGGTCGCAGGCCTGCCCGATCCCGCGGAGGAGCCGGTCCAGGGAAACCTCGCCGGGAACCTTGGCGCTGTCCAGCGTTCCGCGGTGACCTCCCGCCTCGGGGCCCTGGACACACAGCACCCGGGCGCCGGCGTCGGCCGCGGCCAGGGCTTCGGCACTGTCGGTGACAGTCACGATGACGCAGATGTCCCGCCCGGCGAGTTCCGCCAGCATCTCCGGGGCCGGCAGTCCGAAGGTGAAGGACACCACCGGCACCCGTTCCTGCAGGACCAGTTCCAGTTTGGCGGGCCAGCCGTCGTCGTCGTCGGGGTCAGGCAGTCCGGGTTCCGCTGCGGTTCCCGCTGCGGTTCCCGTTGCCAGAAGGTTCCGGAAGGCCAGTGCCGCAGCCAGCTTTTCGGCGGCGGTGGTGCCGGTTGTGGCGCGGTAGGTGTTGGCGTGGTCCGGAACAAAAAGGTTCACGCCAAACGGCGCTTTGGTGAGCCTTCGAGTCCGGGCGATTTCCGCTGCCACGGCGGCGGAGCTTTTGTAGCCGGCGGCCAGGAATCCCAGTCCGCCGGTGTTGCTGACCGCCGCGGCGAGTTCGGGCGTGGACGGCCCGCCTGCCATGGGTGCGCCGACCACGGGCACGGAAAGCGACTGCAGGCTGAACATGGTGCGCCTAGAGCGTGACGGTGCCGTCGATGGAGGTGACGGTGGACCCGCCCACCCAGATCTTGCCGTCGCGGGTGAACACGCGGACCCGACCGGACCGCTGCACCGCGGTTCCCTGGGTGACCACATAGCGCTCCGGTGCCAGGGAGGCGCCGATCAGCCATTGGGCGAGGCCGGCATTGAGGCTGCCGGTCACCGGATCCTCGGTGATGCCCAGGCCGGGAACAAAGGCCCGGACCTCAAAGTCTGTTTCGGCATTCTGCGGCTGGGCGCCCATGACGCCCACGCGCAGGTTGCCCATGATGGTGGGATCCGGTTTCAGCGCCAGCACCGCAGCGGCGTCCGGCAGCAGGAGCCCGAGCCAGCCGGGTCCGTTGTCGATCCAGTTGGAGGCGAGGATCTGCGTGCGGTCCAGGTTCAGCGCCCGCAGCGCCTGGTCCAGGACCTCCTCCTCCAAGGGGCCCGAGCGCAGCAGCGGCGGCGCGGCAAAGGCGGCAATGCCCGCGTTGGCGTGCAGCGTGACGAGGCCGATCCCGCATTCCTGCACGACGACGTCGGGATAGCGGCGCTTGTTGCCGGCCTCCAGCCACGCGTGGCAGGTACCCAATGTCGGGTGCCCGGCGAACGGTATTTCTCCGCCGGGGGTGAAGATCCGCACCCGGTAGTCGGCGCCGTCACTGGTGGGAGGCAGCACGAACGTGGTTTCGGACAAATTTGTCCACCGCGCGAAGGACGCCATATCGGAATCCGAAAGTCCCTCGGCTTCCAGCACCACTGCGAGGGGATTCCCCAAATACGGCTCGCTGCCAAAAACGTCCACCTGTTTAAACCACCGCTGCTTCATGCCCAAACTCTATCCCTTAGCTATGGGGAGTTTTATGAAGCTGAGTTTTACGAAGTAAGGCAGGGGTTTGCAGGCCTGGACCCATGCCGCCTACCTTGGAAGAAGAATCAAGAGTTCCAGCCACGGGCCCTGGCCGGCTGGACGGCAACCCTCTCGCCGTAGCGGGGTGCTCCAGGTGACGATTCGGCCGCCCGGAGAAATTTCCCGGCCGCGGCAAGTACCGCGTTTGTGCCGACCCTGTTTTTGTCATCGGCCCGGCGCTTAAGGCAGAGGAAACTCAGCATGGCTCTTGTTACCGATCTTCAGCCCGCGGCCCTGCGCCGCGCCTATTCGCGTTTCCCCTCCGGTATTGCGGCGTTGTGCGCTGTGGTGGACGGGCAGCCGCAGGGAATTGTTGCCTCATCCTTTACCGTGGGCGTTTCCATGGACCCTCCCCTGGTGATGTTCGCCGTGCAAAACACCTCCCGCACCTGGCCGGTGCTGCGGCCGGCGGCCCGGATCGGAGTGTCGATCCTGGGCTCCGAACACGAAGGGATCTGCAAACAGATTGCGTCCAAGTCCGGGGACCGTTTTGCGGGCCTGAACCTGCACACCGACGAATCGGGTTCTCTTTTCCTGGACCGGGCAGCCCTGTGGCTCGAGTGCTCAGTGGAGAACGAGGTGCCCGCCGGGGACCACAGCGTTGTGCTGCTCCGCGTCCACGGTCATGCCTCGCATGACGATGCCCACGAGCCGCTGGTGTTCCACGGTTCGGCGTTCCGACACCTCAGCGTCGCGGAGTTTGCCTGACATACTCGGCTCATGACCGTCACCTTCGAATGCACCACGCGGACCGACATGCCCCGGGGGCAGTTGTTCGACCTTGCCAGGAGCATCGATGCTCATCAGGACTCCATGGCCGCTTCCCGTGAGAAAGCTGTCCGCGGAGTAACCTCGGGGCTTATTTGCCTGGGCGAAGAGGTTACGTGGCGTGCCTGGCACTTCGGCCTGCCGCTGCGGATGACCAGCCGGATCACGCAGATGCAGGCACCGGAACATTTCACCGATGAGCAGGTGCGGGGCCCCTTCCGGTTTTTCCGCCATGTCCATGAGTTTCATTCCGATGCCGCCGGGACCACAATGGTGGACCGCATTGAATTCACGGCCCCGCTCGGCGTCCTCGGCCGGGTCGCCGAGAAGCTCGTGCTGTCCCGCTATCTGCAGCGGCTCATCCAAACGCGCAACCGGCACCTCGTCGGTGCCTCTCTCTCCGGCGCGTATTCCGACGAATAGCTCCCGGCTCAGATCTCCTCCGCCAATCCCCCCATCCCTCACCCCTCACCCCCGCCCCCCGAAATGGCAGAAGGTGCACGTCCCAGCGCTGGGACGTGCACCTTCTGTCATTTCGGGGTAGGGACGTTAGGCGTCCAGACCGAGGCTGAACAGCGTGGCGAGGCTGGCCGCGTTCAGCGCCGCCATACCCGGGTTCGCCGAGGACGGAAGCCCCGTCCAGACCTGATTGGCACCCGAGTTTTTCGGATACATGCCCGCGATTCCCCGGTCACGGTAGAAGTCGAGGTAGCTCGACGTCGCGCTCTTGATGTGGCCGTCGGCCTCGCGGAGCCAAACCTGCGAACCATCAGCCGGCGAGCAGGCTGCAGCCCTTACCGGAGTGCCGGGAACCAGGCACAGATCGGGGCGTTTTTCGCTGTGAATCGCACCGCGTACGTCCATGAACCAGCGCTGGTCCGCGGTGTCGGCACACACCGTCTTGGTGGTGGGGACGGTGACCTCGAGGTTGCCGCCCAGCACCAGGCAGTGGCCGTTATACACCTGCGTCCGGCCTCCGCCGGGAAGCACCCGGGTGGGGCTCTCCACAAATCCGGCCGCGGCCAGCAGCGTCCGAAGCTCCGCCGCGGGCACCGGATCCTTTGCCGTGAGCTTGTCCTTGTTGGCCGCGATGAAGGAATCAATGGAGTAGGCGGTGAAATCCAGACTGAAGAGCATGGCGAGGCTGCCCGGCTTCAGCAGGGCCATACCGGGGTTCGAGGCGATCGAGAGGCCGGTCCAGATCTGGTTTGCTCCTGTCCCCCGCCCGTACATGCCCGCGATGCCCTGGGCGCGGTGGTAGTCGAGGTAGCTCCATGTCGCACTCTTGATGTGCCCGTCGGCCTCGGGCAGCCACACCTGTGAGCCGGCGGTCATAGAGCACGTGGCGACAGTCACCGGGGTGCCGGGGACGAGACACAGGTCGGGGCGTGCCTCGCTGTGAAGTGCGCCGCGCGCATCTCTGAACCAGCGTTGGGAGGGGGTGTCGGCACACAACGTCTTGTCACCGGGAACGGTGACACCCAGGTCGTCGCCTAGGACGAGGCAATGGCCGCCGTCGACCAGCAGCCGGCCACCGCGGGGCAGGATCTGCGTAGGTCCTTCAACCAGGCCCAGCGAGGTCATGAGCGTTGCGAGCTCGGCCGTGGCAACCGCATCCTTGGCCGTGAGCTTGTCCTGGTTGAGCTGAATGAATTCGTCAACCGAGGCGGAGGCCGCGGTTGCCGCCTGCACCTTGTCGGCGGTTTCCCGGGCTGCCGTGCTGAGCCCGCTGAGGTTGTCCTTCCAGCTCTCCAGGAGCACCGTGCCGGCCGTGTCCAGGACCGGCACGGCATCGTCCGCGACTGCCTGCAGCTTGGCTTCGAGTTCGGGCAGTTCGACGGCTCGCAGCGCCTCGTAGCCGGCCTCCTGGCCGATTTCGACGGCGGGGCGGAGGGGTTCGAGATCGGCGGCGATGGTTATCGAGTTGCCGAGTTTCGTCGTCGTGCCGTCCGTGCGGCAGAAGATCGACGCGCCAGTCGGTTTGTCCGCATCGGCGAGGTTGACGTTGAACTGCTTGACGCCATCGGAAGCGGCCAGCGCAGTCGCCTCGACACTGCCGTCCTGGAAGGTGATGTCCATCCAGCAGCGGCGGGCCGCGTCCGTCGCCGTAGTGTTCTCCTGCGGCAGGTCAAAAACGTTGCCGTAGTTGCTGCGGAAGGCGGGATAGAGCACTGTCTGTTCCGGAACCGCCGGGTTGTAGCCTCCGAGGAGGGTGAAAACAGGAACACCGACCTGTGCGGGCCTGGGCGCCGAGAAGGCGGGGTTTTTGGCTTTCGCGTCGACATACGCGCCGGCAGCGGCATCCCAGTCACGGTAACCGCTGGGATACGCAGTGTCGGGCACCAGGGTGCGGAGGGACCGCTGGGTGATCTCAGTGCTGAACCCGGTGAGATGGGTGTAGCGCGACAGGCTGCTGGAGTTGCTGCCGCCCGACATCGCGTCGCGGTGGTAGTTGTAGAGACCCTTGTAGTTCTGGGTGAAGTTGCCGGCGCTCAGATTGAAGCCCGCTGCGGTGAAGGCGGTGTTCGACGAGAGGTTGGACCGCATCCGGTCACGGTAGGCAATGTAGCCCCATCCGCTCTCGCTGTGGTGACTCGCATTGATAACCCGGGCGTCGCCCTGCTTTGACGTGTCCACCCCGGGGTAATGCCCCAGACCATAGGAGTGGCCGAGTTCGTGGCTGAGCTCGTTGCCGACCGAGTCGTACAGGGTGGCCATGCCGTTTCCGCCGCTGAGGCCGTGGGAGTGCACGCCGTTGGCATAGCTGCCGGCCGAGTGGTGGATGATTCGCTGGTTGAAGGTTCCCGGTTGCCGCTGATCCATCGGCCCGCTGGTGGTGCCGAAGTTGGCGAGGTTGATGCCGGTGCTTACCTGCGCCTTGCCAACATTTTCCCGCAGGTCGCCCGAGTAGACGTCGCCGTTGACGGCGCTCTTGTCCTCGTAGATCACTCCGGACGACACAATCACTTTGTCGAGGCGCACCGGCTCGTAGATCGCCATCGTGAGCTTGGAGACCGGGATGGTCTGGAAGTAGTCAGCACCGGATTTCTCCGGCTGGTTGAACATGTAGTGGCCCTCGGACTTCGGGGCGTCGGTGAGCATGCCCAGTTGGACGGAGTTGATGATCAGCTCCGCGGGCGCCGCGAATTCGATATTCCCGGCGGCGAGCACTCCACTGCCCGCGTCAGCCGAAAAGGTCAGCTCCAGGCCCGGCTGCATCCAGTTCCATGGCAGTTCGGAGGTCCAGGCGGTGGTGGAGTAGGCGACGTCGGCCCTGTTACCGGTGATGTCCATATCAGAGCGGGGAATGGCAGCCGGTGGCGCAAGGTCCAGCGTTCCGCGGGTCTCCCCCTTCACCGTGGCGGTGACGCTTGCACTGGTGGCGGCGGAAAGCGGCGAGAAGAGAACGAGTGCTGCCCGGTCCGTCACGAGAGACGGCATTTTCGCCGCGGCATTGCCGCTCGCGTTGATCGTATGGCTCTGGGCAAACTCCACCTGACCGGCAAGGTTGCCGGTGAGGTCGTTGCGAAGCGGGCGGTCGGCGCCCGTTGCCGTGGTGTCGTGGAAACCCGCAAGGTCAAGCGGAATCACGGCGGACCCGGCCGGTGCCCGCAGGGGCACGGGGACGCCGGAACGGATGTTGGCCGCCGCGGACGACGGGATGGAGCCGCCGGCCAGACCGAGGATAAGGGCTGCTCCGATGGACATTGCGGCAAGCCCGGGTGAATGCGGGCGTTTGCGGCGGGGGGATTGTTGGCGGTGGGGGGATTTGTGCTGCATTCTGGTTCCTCGTCGGCCCGCGTTGAATCGACGATCTGACAGATAGTCAGGTGCGGGCAAAAGTCACTCGTCGTCGCAAACATTACTTGCATTGATCTGACCGACCCTTATATGACGTAATTCTTTCCGCCCGTGAGGGCATACGCCGATTATGCTCCACAGCTGTGGGATTTAGGGTTGGAAATGCAAGTACATGCAAACCAATGACTACCTTTCTTTATCAAACCTTTACATCCCGCGCGAAAGGCACTAACGTCTTGCGGATTACTTCGGAAGGAAGTAGCCGAAATGATGAGACCGAGCAATGTCCACGATCCTTCAGGCACCGTCCGACCCGCTGGGACGCATGGCGGTTTTTGGATGCGCCGGGCAGTGGTTCTGCCCGCAATAGCCCTGGCACTGGTGCTCGCAGGATGCAGCTCCCAGGACCAGCCCGGTTCTGCCGCCCGCAGCGACTCCCCTTCACCGGCTCCGGAGAATTCGGCGCCTGCGGCCGGGACGAACGCACCCTCAAGCGGTGCTCCCGACAAAGCGGACCTTTTTCGCGCCGAAGACCCGGTAAGCGTGGAAACCTATTTCGAAACGGAACCACAGCTCCGACCGGAAAACGGGAGCGTCCTGCTTGAGGAATCCGCCGCCGGGCCCAGTACGTTCGAGTTGCCCGCCATGGAGCCAGGAACAACGTTCAAGACCTTCCTCACCTGCAGAGGCATTTAAAGTCCAATTCCTGGATGCCGAAGGTAAGCTCGTAACATCCACCGGCGGGGACCGCTGCAATAGCCCGAACCTGGCATCTTATGAATATCCGGTGAGGGCCGGGAGTATTCCTGCGACCGTGACCGTGAGCGATGTGAATTCCGCTGACTATTGGCTCGTGGTCTACAACATTACCAAACCTGAATAATCATCCCGCGTTGGATCAATAACCTGTCTGGCGATTGAACGATGAAAATCATTCCAAAAACTCTGATAGTTCTCCCCTGGATGCCGGGGCTGAATACCAGATCCAGGCGGGAGGCTGTCCTTCTGGCTGGGTCCCCGTTGGCAGTCAAGCACCAGTGTGGAGGTCAACGGTTGCACTACGGCCGAGGCCGGCGCTGTTTTCGCCAAGCCTTTCAGCCACTCTGGGGGTCGCCGTGAGTGCATCATCCAGCACCACCACACAGCAGGGATACTCCTGCCAGGTGCCCGTCGAACAGGCCCAGGGCCGGCTCGAAATGGGCGCCATGGGGTATCAGCTCGGCTGGCAGCGGGGACACCACAACCCGCCGTGCATCTGAGTGCAGGATGCCAGCGGAAGCACCCTGAGCACGAGCAGCACCACCGCTTTCAGCCACAGTTAGCTCCGGCTGCCCTGACCGGAACAACAAGCTCGAAGAACAAGAAAGTGCCCGGCAAGAACGGCCGGGCACTTCTCATGTCACTGGACTCTTGGGTCGGAAGACCTTAGGCGTCATCCTTCTTGGCTTCGGACTTCCTGGCCTCAGGCTTCTTGGCCTCCGCCTTGAAGTCCACGCCGGCTTCCTTGCGCTGCTGGGCCGTGATCGGCGCCGGAGCCTGGGTCAGCGGGTCGTAGCCGCCGCCGGACTTCGGGAACGCAATAACGTCGCGGATGGAATCGGAGCCGGCCAGCAGGGCCACCACACGGTCCCAGCCGAAGGCGATGCCGCCGTGGGGCGGTGCGCCGTACTTGAATCCCTCGAGCAGGAAGCCAAACTTCTCCTGCGCGTCCTCCTGGGAAAGGCCCATGACCTTGAAGACACGTTCCTGCACATCGCGCTGGTGGATACGGATGGAACCGCCGCCAATTTCGTTGCCGTTGCAGACAATGTCGTAGGCGTAGGCCACAGCCGACTCGGGGTCGGTGTCGAAGGTATCCATGAATTCGGGCTTCGGGGATGTGAAGGCGTGATGCACTGCGGTCCAGGCACCGCCGCCCACGGCTACGTCTCCGGCGGCAACAGCTGCGGAAGCCGGCTCGAACATGGGAGCGTCAACCACCCAGACGAAGGCCCAGTCGTTCGGGTCGATCAGGCCGGTGCGGTGACCGATCTCCACACGGGCCGCACCGAGCAGTGCGCGGGATGCCGCCTTCTCCCCTGCACCGAAGAAGATGCAGTCGCCGGGCTTGGCGCCAACTGTCTCGGCAAGATTTTCACGCTCAAAGTCGGTGAGGTTCTTGGCAACCGGGCCGGTCAGCGTGCCGTCCTCCTGGACCAGCACGTAGGCCAGGCCCTTGGCGCCGCGCTGCTTGGCCCATTCCTGCCAGGCATCCAGCGTGCGGCGGGGCTGCGAGGCACCGCCGGGCATGACGACGGCACCCACGTAGGGGGCCTGGAACACACGGAAGGTGGTGTCCTTGAAGAAGTCGGTCAGCTCCGTCAGCTCCAGACCAAAGCGCAGATCCGGCTTGTCCGAGCCGAAGCGCGCCATGGCGTCCGCGTAGGTCATGCGCGGGATCGGCGTGGTGATGTCGACGTCGATCAGCTTCCACAGGGCCTTAACCACGGCCTCACCAAGCGCGATGATGTCATCTTCTTCGACAAAGCTGGCTTCGATGTCCAGCTGGGTGAACTCCGGCTGGCGGTCCGCACGGAAATCTTCATCGCGGTAGCAGCGGGCAATCTGGTAGTACTTCTCAAAGCCGCCCACCTGGAGCAGCTGCTTGAAGAGCTGCGGGGACTGCGGCAGGGCGTACCAGGATCCCGGTGCCAGCCGTGCGGGTACCACAAAGTCGCGGGCACCCTCGGGGGTGGAACGCGTCAGCGTGGGGGTTTCGATTTCCACGAAACCTTCGTCGTGCAGCAGATTGCGGGCCACCCGGTTGGCTTCGGAGCGCAGGCGCATGTTTTTGGCCGGGGTTGGACGGCGCAGGTCCAGGTAGCGGTGCTTCAGGCGGGCCTCTTCACCGACTTCCACATGCTCATCAATCTGGAACGGCAGCGGATCGGAGGTGTTCAGGACAACAACCTTGTCCGCGATAACTTCCACCTCACCGGTGGCCAGCGAGGGGTTCTCGTTGCCCTCGGGCCGCTTCTGCACAGTGCCGGTGATCTGCAGCACATATTCGTTGCGCAGGCCGTGGAAGACATCTTCTTCCCGCACTACTACCTGAGCCACTCCGGAGGCGTCACGGAGGTCAAGGAAGGCAACCCCGCCATGGTCCCGGCGTCGGGCCACCCAGCCAGCGAGAGTGACGGTCTGTCCAATATGCTCGGCCCTGAGGGAACCAAGGGCATGAGTGCGCAGCACAGCAGTCCTTTCAAGATTGCTTGCGGAAAACACTGTTCCCGCTCATTGTGAATACAAGGTCTCATCATGAGTTTACCGGTGTTCACATCCTTTCCCAGCCAAGGGCACCGCCGCGCAGCCCGGTGCGGGGCGCGGCACCGCCCCGGCCCAACCGATCGGAGGGGCGCGTGTCCGGCAGCTCCGCAGGGAAACTTCCGCTGGGCGGTTTTGACGCCACTACCGTGGGAATCGGATGCATGGTTGGCGGCGGGATTTTTGTGGTCCTGCCGCCGGTTGCGGGCGCAGCCGGCTTCGAAATTGCCGGATCCCTGACCCTCGCTGCTCTGGTGGCCTACTGCTCGGCCGCATCGATCTTCCTGCTCAGCGCCGGCCTGCGCACCAGCGGCCACGCGAATGTTGGCGGCACTGCGCGTTCGGCAGCCAAGATCCTGCTGGGGCCCTACATGGGTTTCTTCACCGGCTGGACCATGGTGTGCGCGCTGGTCACCTCCGCCGCCGTCCTGGCACTGACCTTTGGACTCTATGTACTGCCCGGGCAGGCCCGGGCAGCTGCCGCCGGGGCGGCAGTGGCCGCGACTGCCCTGAACCTGTTTGGCCTACAGCGCAGTGCCTGGGTGATCCGTTTTGTTTTGGCCTTCGTGATCGGGGTGCTGGGTTTCGGCGTGGTGGTGGCTTTCAACGAAGCCGGTGGACCTCCTCCACCACCGGGTGTTTTGGAGGACTCGCGCTCCACCACCGGTTTGCTGCAGGGTGCCGGGTTCGCCTTTTTTGCCTTCGCGGGCTATGCCCGGCTGGCTGCCGGCGGCTTTCATGTCCGGGCACCGGACCGCAACCTCCCCCGCGCCATTCCGGCCGCCATCCTCGTTGCCCTGGGCCTGTATCTGCTGGTGGGGCAATCCCTGCTCAGCTGGTTTCACGGACCGGCGGGGTTGGCCGCGTCGCTGGCACCCCTGCGCGAGCCGGTGGCAGCGGTGGGGCTGGGCATCGGCACCGGGGCGGTGGTCATTGCCGCCGGCACTGCCAGCCTGTCCGGGCTGTGGATGCTGATCGAGGGAAGTGCGCGTACTGCCGGCGCGATGGCCGACGACGGCGACCTCCCCCGAATCTTTGCCCGCACCACCCGCAACCGGCGCGTTCCCTGGCCGGCGGTAGCGGCGGCAGGTGCCGCCGTCGTCGTCCTGGTTCTGACCGCCAGCCCGGGAACACTGCTGGCCCTGGCCTGCTTTGCCCTGCTGCTGCACGCGGCGATCACCAACCTGTGCGGCTACGCGCTGGAACAGCGCCGGTGGTACACACCGCGGGCCGTGAATTTGGTCGGTCTTGCCGGAGCCCTGATCACGGCACTGAGCCTGCCGCCGCTGGCGATCCTGCTGATGATGATTGTGTTGGTGTTCGGGCTGGTGGTGCGACTGACGTTCCGCAGGGGCAGTTCCCCGCCGGATGACGGGTCGGCCGCCCCTCCCTGAAAGGCCCGCAGCACGAGCGGCCTACCCCTGGGCCGCCCGCCAGCTGCTGACCATCTCCAGCAGCTCTGCCTGGCGCGCCGGCGGCGCAAAGGAGGCCTCCACCGAGTTGACAGCCAGTGTGGCCAGCTGGTCAGTGCTCAGGGCGAAGGTGTCCCGCAGCAGGCGGAAGTTATCATCCACGTAGCCGCCAAAATAAGCCGGATCATCGGAGTTCACCGACACATTGAGGCCGCGGGCAAGCATCTGCGGCAACGGATGCTCGGCCAAGGTGTCCACCGAACGCAGCCGGACGTTGGACAGCGGGCAGATGGTCAGCGGAATCCGTTCCCGCACCAGGCGGTCCACCAGGACGGAATCGTCCAGGCAGCGGATCCCGTGGTCAATCCGGTCCACCAGCAGCAGGTCCAGGGCCTGTTCAATATAGTGCGAGGGACCCTCTTCTCCGGCATGGGCAACACATTTCAGTCCGGCGTCGCGCGCCATGCGGTAGAGCTCCACGAAGCCTTCGGGCGGATTACCGACCTCTGCGGAGTCCAGACCAATTCCCACGATCGGGGCGCGGGACGCGATCAGCTGAGCCAGGACCGCTTCGGCTTCGGCAGCCGGACGGTCCCGCAGGAACGCGGCAATCAGCTCGGTGGAGACCCCGAACTCCTCCAGGCTGGTGGCCAGGACACCGGCAACCCCGTTCATGCAGACCTGAAGCGGAATCCCGCGGAGCAGGTGGGCCTGCGGATCAACCATCATCTCCACGTGGCGCACTCCGGCGGCTGCGGCCCGGCGCAGGTAGGCGCGGGTCATATCCGCGAAGTCCGCCTCCGTCCGCAGCACCTCCATGTTGGCGTAGTACAGGTCCAGGAAGGACTGCAGATCGGTGAACTCGTATCGGCTGCGCAGTTCCTGGAGATTGGCATAGGGAAGCTGGATTCCGTTCCGGGCCGCCAGCTCAAAGATCAGCTCCGGTTCCAGGGTCCCTTCAATGTGTAGGTGAAGTTCAGCGCAGGGCAGCGCGGGGCCAGGTGCAGTGGACATGCTTTAATCCTAATTCCCGCCGCCGGGCTTTAGCGCCGGCTTTCGAGCTCAGCGCTGTCCAGGATGGCCGCCAGGCCGGCATGGAAGGCCGTCAACGAATCGAGCCGCTGTAAGGCGGCATGGTGCTTTTCCAGGAGCGGATAACCGGAGAGCCGCACAAAAACCCCCGGGCTCAGCCAGGGATCATGACCTTCCGAATCCGGCAGCCGCTGGATCTCTGCTGAGATTCCGGTGCCCAGTGCAAGGGTGTAACTTTCCAAGGCGGCGTAATAATGCACCACCCTGTCCTCCGGCAGGCCCGCCTCGGTAAGACACTGCAGGACGAATTCGATGGCCTGCAGCTCCCCCGGACCATACGTGTCAATGGCAAAGGATTCGCTGCCTAGCGCCGGATGCTGGATAAACGCGTTGAGGAGTTCAGCCACATAGGACTCCAGGCGCGGCCGCCAGGCCAGCTCTGATCCGGCACTGGCCACCCGCTCCAGGGACAACAGGAAGAGCCGGTCAAGGGCCGCCCGGACAATGGCGTCGCGGTTCCGGAAATGCCGGTAGACGGCAGTGGCGTCTGCGTCGAGTTCCAGTCCAAGCTTGCGCACTGTCAGCCGCTCGCCGGGCTCCTGCCGCGCCAAGCGGAGGACGGCCTCAACAATATTCTCGGGGTCCAGCCTGCTGCGGCGGTCCGGTGTTTGGGTTGGCTGTTCCATGTATCGGCTCTTTCCATCCTGTCCCGGGTCACATAACACGGTACATGATCGAAACCGCCTGCGACTTGGATCAACACTCATATCAGCAGTGATGTCAACATCGTTGATTAAATGTGAGCCAGGCCATAGTGTGTGTCAGGCAACGCAAGATTCCAACGAAAGGACCACCAGGTGCACGCGGAGATTCTCCTCGAAAATGGATGGGTATATACCGGCAACGACTCCGGACCCAGCCAGTCGAACCTGGCCATAGCAGGCGGACGCATCATCGCGGTAGGAACCAGTGATGAACTAGCGGGCACCATCGCCAGCAGCACCCGCCGAGTGGACCTTCAGGGTCAACTGGTGGTTCCCGGTTTCCAGGACGCACACATCCACCCGATTTTTGCGGGCATCGAGATGCTGCAGTGCGACCTCACCGAGGCCGAATCCGCAGAAGAGGCGCTTCAGACGGTTGCCCGGTACGCGGAAGCACACCCGGAGGAGCCGTGGATTCTGGGGGCCGGCTGGTCCATGGATCTTTTCCCCGGCGGAACGCCGCTTCGCCAACAGCTTGATGCCGTGGTCTCCGACCGCCCGGTGTTCCTCAAGAACCGGGACCATCACGGGGCCTGGGCCAACACCGCAGCGTTCACAGCCGCCGGCATCACCGCGGACACTCCGGATCCCCAGGGCGGGCGCTTTGAGCGCGAAGCCGACGGCACCCCGGCCGGCACAGTCCACGAAGGCGCATCAGACCTTTTCAACCACGTTGTGCCCGCCGTGGGCTACGACCTCGCCTATCAAGGCCTGCTCGCGGCCCAGAAGCTCCTACTGGCACAGGGCATCACCGCTTGGCAGGATGCCTGGGTGCCCATTCCGGAAGGCGAGCACGCAGACAACCTCAAGGTCTACATGGATGCGGCCCAGGCAGGGGATTTGTTGGTCCGTGTCGCAGCCTGCCACTGGTGGGACCGCTCATCCGGCCCCGGCCAGCTGGAGGGGATCCTGGAACGGCGCTCCGCCGTCGAGCATGCCGCGGATCCGCTGCGTCTGCGTGCCAACACCGTCAAGGTCATGGTGGACGGGGTTGCTGAAAACTTCACGGCAGCCATGCACCACGTCTATCTGGACCATCATGGCCATCCCACCGAAAATCGAGGGATCGAGTTCTTCGATCCCGCACAAATGCGCGACTTCGTCACGGCCATCGACGCAGCCGGAATGCAGGTCCACTTCCACGCCCTGGGTGACCGGGCGGTCACGGATGCGCTGGACGCCCTGGACGCTGCCCGCAGCACCAACGGCACCACCGGTAACCGCCACCATCTGGCCCATCTCCAAGTGGTCAGGTCCGAAGATATGCAGCGTTTCGCCGAGCTGGAAGCCGCGGCAAACATCCAGGCACTGTGGGCATGCCATGAGGAGCAAATGGACACCCTGACCCTGCCCTTCCTGGAGCCGGGAGCCGAAGAGCGCCACTATCCCTTCGGTGAACTTGCCGCGGCGGGTGCGCGGCTGGTGGGCGGCAGTGACTGGCCCGTCTCCACTGCGGATCCGGTTGCAGCCATCCATGTGGCAGTTAACCGCGGCACCCCGGGATCCGATCTGGCGCCGCTGGGCCCGGATTCCCAGAAGCTCACTGTGAAGCAGATGCTGGATGCCTACACGCAGGGAAGCGCCTGGATCAATCAGCTGGAAACGCAGACCGGAACCCTGGAGACCGGGAAACTGGCGGATCTGGCCATCCTGGACACCAATATCTTTGAGCTGGCTCCCGAGGACCTCCACCGCGCAACCGTCACCCAAACCTGGATTGGCGGCGAATGTGTGTACCAGCGCCCGGCCTCCGAACATTCAGCAGACCGAGCAGCCGCGGTGGTCAAGTGAAAGTCCCGCTGATGAAAAACCCGCCGGCACGGCTGCCACGCACCGCGCCCCCACGCGTCACGGCGGCCGGAGCTGCGGCTGCCGTGATCGCCCTGCTGCTCACCGGCTGCTCCGGGACCGGCCAGGAAGCTGAGACCGGACCCGACGGAGAAAAGTTCACGCTGAGCGACTCCAGCCCTGCAGCGGGGTCGGAGATTGATAACTTCAACTGGGCCATGTACGCGGAGCCCTTTTCCCTCGACTATGCCTACGCCTTCGACTACCCGGACAACACGGTCCTTTCCAACGTCTGCGAATCCCTGTTCCGTTGGAACGCGGATCTCACCACGTCTCCCGGGCTGGCTACCGGCGTGGAAAATCCCGATCCGCTGACCTGGATCTACACCATCCGCGAAGGCGTGAAGTTCCACGACGGCACCGAGATGACCGCCGACGACGTCGTCGCTTCCCTCTCGCGCCATGTGAGCCCGGAGGTGGGGTCCTTCTGGGCCTCCTCCTACCAGAACGTGGAATCGATCGAGAAGACCGGAGACTTTGAGGTCACCGTCACCATGGCCCGCCCCGACTATGCGTTCAATTCCTCGCTGGTGGGCTCTCCGGGCGTGATCGAATCAGCCGCGACGCTGGAGGAATCAGGCCCGGACTACGGGAATTCCACCACGGGCGTGAATTGCACCGGCCCCTTCCAGTTCAAAAGCTGGGAAGCGGGAGAAAGCATCACCCTGGACCGGTTCGATGACTACTGGGACCAGGATCTGTTGGCCAAGTCCGCGCAGGTCACCTTTAAGATCCTTCCGGATGCCAACGCCCGCACCAACGCGTTCCAGACCGGGGAGCTCGACGGCGGCTTTATGATCCCCTCCAACGCAATCGACATCCTCAAAGCCAATGACGACGCCGGGACCATGTATTTCGGAACGGACAGCTCAGTCCAGTCCATGGTCTTCACGGATCTGGAGGGCACCTTCAAGGACGTCCGGGTCCGCCAGGCACTCATGATGGCACTCAACCGCACCGCCCTGGTGGATGCGGCGGAACAGGGCTACGCCACCACCACCGATGCCCTGACCACCCGCAACGTATGGAACGAGGCCGCGCCGGAGACCGTCGATGCGGCCTTCGACAGCCTGCCGGCGACGCCCTACGACCTGGAGGCAGCAAAGCAGCTGGTCCGGGACGCCGGTGCCGAGGGCAGCAAATTCGTGTTCGCAACCGCTTCACTGAACGCTGCCTTCGATATCACGGCCAGGGCCATAGCCTCCGCCGCGAAGGAAATCGGCCTGGATCCGGAGATCCAGACCATGTCCAACGATAAGTACACAACGCTGTTCTCCGATCCTCAGGCCCGCGATGGCGTGGACCTGCTGGTCACCTCCTGGTACCTCTCCTCCAATGAGCCGCTGGAAATGTACAGCGTCCTGCGGACCGGTGACTTCAGCAACTACGGCGGCTGGAGCAACCCGGAGTTTGACGACCTGGTCAATGCAGCGTTCGGCGTCGAGGATCCCAATGAGCGGGCGAAGCTCACCGCCGAGGCAGCAAAGCTGGCCGGTGAGGAAGTTGTCTGGGGTCCGCTCTACGAGACCGTCACCACCATGTGGCTGGGCAACCGGATCACCGGTGCGGACCCTTCCATCAACTACATGTATTTCCCGTGGGCAGCGAAGATAGGGGGGCACTAAGATGGCCACTGCTGAACAGGTTCCACAGATCGTCAGCACGCCGGGGCCCATCCCGGCGCACAAGCCCAAGGGACGGGCGCGGGGAGCCGTTGTCTACGTGCTCCAAAAACTCCTGGTCCTGGCGGGCACACTGTTCATCGCCTCCCTGGCCGTGTTCTTCTCCCGTTTCCTGGTGCCCGGGGATCCGGCCCGGTTCCTGCTCAGGGGCCGCAGCCCCAAGCCTGAAGCGCTGGCGGAGATTACCCGCCAGTTTGGGCTGGATAAACCCGCCTGGGAGCAGTACCTGAACTGGCTCACGGGCATCCTCCACGGAGACTGGGGGCGGTCCCTGACCTACCGCCAGGATGTCTCGGAAGTACTGCTGAGCAGGCTTCCCACCACCCTGCAGCTGGTGGCCCTGGCCGCCGTCTTCATCACCGTCCTGGGCCTGCTGGCCGGCATCATGGCCAGCCTGAACAAGGGTTTCGGTGACCGCTTCATCCTCGTGACCCTCACCGCAGCCGGTGCCGTTCCGCCCTTCGTAGCCGCGATTGCCCTGGTGGCACTGTTCTCGGTGGGCCTGGGCTGGTTCCCCTCCTTTGGCAGCGGCGACGCCGGGTGGCAGCGGATCCGGCACCTTGCCCTCCCCGCCCTGGCCCTGGGCATCACCTATATCGCCATGGTCGCCCGGGTCACCCGATCGTCCATGAATGACCAGCTGGTCCGAGAGCATGTGGAAGTGGCCACCAGCCGCGGCCTCAGCCGGGCGTCGGTAGTGGGCAGGCATGTGCTGCGCAATGCTCTTGGCCCCATCCTCACCGTCAGCGGTGTGCTGGTGGCCGGACTCCTGGTCTCCAGCGCCATCATTGAGCGGACTTTCGGCCTGGCCGGCATCGGACAGCTGCTGGTGCAGTCGATCGACCGGCTGGACTTCGCCGTGGTCCAGGCCATCGTGATGGTGGTCGTGGCAGCGTTTGTCCTTGTCAACACCTTGGTGGACCTGATCCAGCCTCTAATCGATCCGCGCATTGCCGCCGGAACGGAGTCCCGATGACCCTCACGCTTAGACTCCCAAAGACCGGCGTCCTCCGGTACGGGCAGTTCCTCTCCCCCCTGGGCTGGGCCGCCACGGCCTTCGCTGCCCTGGTAGTGCTGAGCGCAGTGTTCGCTCCAGTCCTGGCACCCTTCGATCCGGACTACGTGGACCTGAACAACGTGCTGGCGGGCCCGGGAGTTGAGCATCTTCTGGGCACCGATGCGCTGGGCCGCGACCTGCTCAGCCGCCTGATGCACGGCGGCCGGACGTCCCTGCTGGGACCCACGCTCGTGATGCTGGGATCCACCGTTCTGGGCCTGCTCCTGGGCCTGGCCGCCGGCTGGTCGCAGGGATGGCCGGGCCGGCTGCTCAGCCGGTTCTTCGACCTGCTGTTCGCCTTCCCTGCCCTGCTGCTGGCCATGCTCGCCATTGCACTGTTCGGCAAGGGGCTCACCGCCCCCATCCTGGCCATGACCATTGCCTACGTTCCCTACGTGGCACGCCTCACCCAGTCGCTGGTGGCCGCTGAGCGCGGCCGCCCCTATGTGCAGGCCTACCAGGTGCTCGGCTTTAGGACACCGTGGGTGGTCCTGGGCCGGGTGCTGCCCAATCTCCTGCCCATCGTGGGCGCCCAGTCCACCCTCAACTTCGGCTATGTACTGGCTGACCTTGCCGCCCTGTCCTTCATTGGACTGGGCATCCAGCCGCCCACCAGCGACTGGGGCGCCATGATCGAGGAGTCCCGCGGCGCGCTGCTGGGCGGGGACGTGCTCCCTGCTTTCTGGCCCGCCCTCGTGGTGGTCCTGGTGGTAGTCGCCGTGAACATCATTGGCGAGGAACTTTCAGACCGCATCGGAGGGAAGCTCGCATGAGCCGGCTTTTGCAGATCACAGACTTCACTTTGGGCTTCGCGGACAAACCGCCGCTGCTGGATGACATCTCACTGCACGTGGACGACGGCGAAGCCGTTGCCCTGGTGGGCGAGTCAGGTTCCGGGAAATCCCTGACCATCAGGGCAGCCCTGGGACTCCTTCCGGAGCGCGCACAAGCCACCGGCACAGTTTCGGTGCTGGGACTGGACACGTTGACGGCCGGCAAGAAGCGCCTGATGGAATTGCGCCGGCGGGACGCCTCCATGATCTTCCAGGACCCCCGCGCCGGGATCAACCCGGTCCGGACGGTGGGCGATTTCCTGGGCGAGACCCTGCGGTTTCAGGGAATCTCCCGGACTGAGGCCACCGAGCGGTCCATTAAAGCCCTGGAACAGGTTGGCCTCCGGCGGGCCAAGGAACTCCTCGGCCAGCACCCGCACCAGCTCTCCGGCGGCATGCTGCAGCGCGTCATGATTGCCGCGGCCATGCTGAACTCGCCAAAACTGCTGCTCTGCGACGAGCCCACCACCGCCCTGGATGTCACCACCCAGGCCGGAATCGTGGAATTGCTCCGCGAGCAGCAGCAGGCACGGGGCATGGGCATGCTCTTCATCACCCATGACCTGAACCTTGCCGCGAGCCTTTGCGAACGCGTGTACGTACTGCAGCACGGGCGGGTAGTGGAGCATGGCGCCACGCAGGCAGTCTTCCTCACCCCGCAGCAGGACTACACGCGCCAGCTGGTCAGCGCCACACCCGTCATTGAGCTGGAGAAGGTCCCCGAACCCAATGCTGCCCAGGGACAACGGATGCTCCTGGAAGTCTCGGGCCTGACCAAACGCTATGAACTCGCCCGCGGCGAAATCCTTACCGCATTGGACGACGCCGGTTTCAGCCTTCCCGAAGGCGGCTCGCTTGGCGTCGTTGGCGAGTCGGGGTCCGGCAAGTCCACCCTCGCCCGGATTGTGGTGGCCCTGGAATCGGCCACTGAGGGTGAGCTCACGCTGGGCGGGAATGCCCGTCCCCGGCGCCGGCTTGCCGCCGGTGAGCGCAAGGTGCTGGCCAAGGACGTACAGATCGTTTTCCAGGATCCGTACCTTTCCCTGGACCCGCGCATTGCGGTGGACAAGGCCGTGGCCGATGTCTTCCGCCTGCACCAGGGCCAGGGGCGCAAAGAGGCCCTGGCCAGCTCGCGTGAGCTGCTGGGACGCGTGGGTATCGCCGTCGAACGCTGCGGCGCACTCCCCCGGGCGCTGTCCGGCGGCCAGCGCCAGCGCGTTGCCCTGGCGAAGGCCCTGGCCGCCCGGCCCCGGCTGCTCGTCCTGGACGAAGCAACCAGCGCCCTGGACGTTTCCGTCCAGGCGCAGGTGCTGGAGCTGGTGGAAGAACTCCGGGACCAGTTTGGCCTCACCATCTTGTTCGTCACCCACGACCTGGCCGTTGTGTCCCGTCTCTGCTCCAACATCCTGGTGATGCACCAGGGACAAATCGTGGAACAGGGTCCCACCGCCCGCATCCTTGCCGACCCGGCCGAGGAATACACCAGGAACCTCATAGGGTCCCGTCCGCGCCCGCTGTGGGAGCCGGCGGCGGTCAGCGCCTGATCCGCACAGCACCTGCCCCCCACAGCACCAAGACTCCAGCACCCCCTTACTTCAGGAGAACCCCGTGAAATCCACCGTTTTCGAACGGAACGTCCCCTCGTCCGCCGCGGTCACCAAAGCGTTGGAGGGCTCCGTCAACCGGCCGTTCTGGATTGACGAACTGCAGGAGAGGGCACCCCGTTACCCCGAGCTCAACGGCAGCGCCAGCGCTGATCTGGTGATCGTGGGCGGCGGCTATACCGGGCTGTGGACGGCCCTGCGTGCCAAGGAACGGAACCCGAAACGGACCATTATCCTGCTCGAAGCCAAGCGTGTGGCCTGGGCTGCCTCCGGGCGCAACGGCGGCTTCTGCGAGGCCAGCCTGACCCACGGTTCCGAGAACGGAAAAAACCGCTGGCCGGACGAGGTGGACACCTTGGAGCGGCTCGGACTGGAAAACCTGGAACGGATGCAGGAAGCCGTGCAGAACTACGGCATGGACTGCGACTGGGAACGCAGCGGTGAGCTCAACGTAGCCGTGGAACCGCACCAGGTGGCCTGGCTGAAAGAGGACGACGCCGAAGGCAGCGTCTTCCTTGACCAGGACGCCGTGCGTGCCCAGGTGAATTCGCCCACCTATTTGGCCGGGCGCTGGTACCAGGATTCAGTGGCCATGGTCCACCCCTACAAGTTGGCGCTGGAGCTGGCGAGGGTGGCTGCGGAACTGGGCGTGGAGATCCACGAGGAAACCCGGGTCACGGACCTCAAGGACTCCCCCGACGGCGTGACGCTGCTGACCGATCACGGGCAGGTGCAGGCGAAGCAGGTGGTTCTCGGCACCAATGCCTTCCCGTCCCTGCTGCGCCGCAACAAACTCATGACCGCAACGGTGTATGACTACGCGCTGATGACTGAGCCGCTCACCGCGCAGCAGCTGGAGTCGATCGGCTGGAGCAGCCGGCAGGGGATTGGTGACATGGCAAACCAGTTCCACTACTACCGGCTGAGCAAGGACAACCGGATCCTGTTCGGCGGCTACGACGCGCTCTATTTCCCCGGCGGCCGGGTGGATCCCCAGCACGAAAACCAGCCCGAAACCTGGGAAAAGCTCGCCTCCCATTTCCTCACCACCTTCCCTCAGCTTGAAGGGGTGAAGTTCAGCCACAAGTGGGCCGGTCCCATTGATTCCAGCACGCAGTTCTGTGCGTTCTTCGGAACAGCGCGCAAGGGACGGGTGGCCTATGCCGCCGGCTTCACCGGTTTGGGAGTGGGAGCCACGGCCTTTGCGGCCGATGTGCTGTTGGACCTGCTCTCCGGGCAGAACACGGAGCGGACCGGCGTGGAGATGGTCCGGAAGCGCCCGCTGCCCTTCCCGCCCGAGCCGCTGGCATCCGTGGGAATCAACATCACCAGGTGGTCCATGGACCGCGCCGACCATAACCAGGGCAAAAGGAACCTGATCCTCAAAACGCTCGACGCCGTAGGCCTGGGCTTCGATTCCTAGCCCCTTCTAGCGGTGCCGCTCCCGGGGCGGAACGAACACGCCGGGCTTTGCCGGGGCCGCTACCTGCGCCGGGCGCTCAAACATGCCGTACACCGGACCGGCGACCAGCCAGATACCGGCCACCAGCCCGGCCCGCTTGATCCAGTCCCAGAGGACTGCCGCTTCGCCGGGAGCTGCCAGGAACTGGATCATGGCCAGCAGCACGGCAACCGCAATGGTGAGCGCAATCAGGACCCGCCCGTATTCGATCCAGAGGCCCCGGCGGTAAGGTGCTGTGCCCTTGACGGGCTTCATGGGCGCCGGGCCTCCGGCGAACCGGTGGGCAAACCGCACATCGGCCCACCGGATCAGGGAATGGCCGAACGCCACGCTGAAGCCCAGATAGAAGGCGGCCAGGCCGTGGACAGTGTCCGCGGTTCCTCCGCGGGCAAGATCCGCACCGGCCGCTGTCAACAGCACTACATCCAGCACCGGGACCGAGGCCAGCAGTGCCAGTCCCAGGCGCTTTCGATGCAGCAGATAGCGGGCGCCCAGCCCGGCGGCCAGCAGCACCCAGAAGCCGATCTCGCAGCCGATGATGAGGTATACCAAAACGTCCATGTCCTCAGCTAAGCCCGCCTGCCCTGCTGCCGTCGTCGGCAGTTGGTGCCACCTCCGCCGTTCCGTTGTCATCCCTTCGGAGGAGGAGGTTCCCCTGCCGCGGGTGCGCGGCATGTTTTGGTCGCTACTCTTGATGCATGCCCGCACCCAACCACCGCTATTCCCTGGACGGAGTCTGGGAATCCGGTGTTGCCTCGGCCGTTGGATATTTCGCGGCCGGCAGCGTCCTGATGCTGATCGGCGTCAACGGTGCGGACCTGGTGCCGCCGATTCCCGGCGCGCCGGACTGGGCCTGGGCCCCGCTGCTGCTGCTCGGATGCGCCGGTCTGGTGTTCCGGCGCCGGAGCGTGCCGGTGATGCTGGCAGTCACCGGCACCGCCACCGTGGGAAGTCTGCTGCTCGGCGGCGGGATCATCACCTACCTGCTGCTCTTTGAACTTTTCTATTCGGGCATTCTTTTTGGCTCGCCGCGCCTGAGCCGGGCCGTCCAGAACGCAGCCGTTGCCGGCATCGTTATCCTTCCCCTGGCCGTGGGACTGACCTACCGGAGCTGGGCTGACGCTCTGTTCGGGCTGCTTCAGGCCGTCCTGATCTGCCTCATTCCGCTCTGGTGGGCAGGATCAGTCCGGCGGCAGAGCGAGCGTGCGGAGGCGGAGCGGCAGCGCGCGGAGACTGAGCGGCTCCGGGCCGAACACACGGAGGAGCTGGCCGAGCTGAACCTGCGGATGGCCGTGACCGCGGAACGCGGCGCCATGGCCCGCGAACTCCACGATGCCATCGCCGGGCATCTCTCCGCCGTGGCGCTGCAGTCCGCTGCCGCTCTTGCCGCCGGCAATCCGGACTTGGACCGCCGCGTACTGGCACAGGTGCGTGCCGAGAGTGTGCAGGCCCTGCAGGAAATGCGCTCGATGATCGGCCTGCTGGAGTCCGACGGCGGACCGGAGACACCGTCCGTTGACACGGCTGCCGGCGGGATGGAGCAGCTGGAGGCGCTGGCCGCCTCCGCACGGCTGGCCGGGAATCCGGTGGACCTTGCGGTGGAACCCGAGATAGAGGTACCGGCCCTGGTGGGCAGCAGTGCCTACCGGATTGTGCAGGAATCCCTGACCAATGCGGTTCGGCATGCGCCCGGCACTCTCATCACCGTCCGCGTCCGGCAGCTGGAAGGTTCAGTGGATCTGCGGATCAGCAACGAGCTCCCTGCAGCGCCAGCGGCGGGACCCCCGGCGGGATCCCCCGCGGGTCTTCCCGCCGGGGCATCCCGGGGGAACGGCACCGGGCTGCGGAACATGTTCCTCCGCGCCGGACAGCTGCACGGCAGCTTCAGCGCAGGTGTCACCGAAGAAGTCACCGAGCCGGACGGTCCGGGCACACGTCAATGGGTGGTGCAGGCCCTCCTGCCCGCGGGACGCGCCCCGCTTCAGCCGCCCGCCCAGATCCAGATCCAGGAGATCCCTTGAGTACCGGAACCGGCAGCCTGCGTGTCCTGCTCGCAGATGACCACTCTGCCATCCGTGCCGGGCTGCGGATGATCCTGGAGTCCGTCGGGGGTTTCTCCGTGGTGGGTGAAGCGGCCGACGGCGCCACCGCCGTCCGCATGGCACGCGCCCTGCGCCCCGACGTGGTGCTCATGGATCTGCGGATGCCCGGGACCGACGGCATTGCCGCAACAGCCCGGATCACCGGGGAGAAGCTTTCCGCCGTGCTGGTGCTGACCACCTTTGATGTTGACGACTACATTTATGCCGCTCTGCGCGCCGGAGCTGCCGGTTTCCTCCTGAAGTCGGTGGAACCAGAGGAGCTGGTCCGCGCGGTCCGGAGCGTGGCCGACGGCGACAGCGTCCTCTCCCCCGAGGTCACCGCCACGTTGATCTCAGCGTTCGTGCGCTCCAGCGGGCCCGCTCCCCGCGGACCCGGAGCGATCCCGGCAGGACCTGGACTCGTCCCGGCAGGACCTGCCGGGACTAACCCCGCCGCACTGCCGGAATCCGCACCCGGGCAGCCCGCCGACCCCCTGACGGCCCGGGAGGAGGCCGTACTGGCCTGTCTGGGCGAGGGGTTGTCCAACCAGCAGATATCCCGCCGGCTGGGCATTGCCGAAACCACGGTGAAGACCCATGTGTCCCGGGTGCTGGCCAAGCTCGGCGTTTCCTCCCGGGTCCAGGCCGCCCTCGCTTACCGGACACCGGCGTTTCAGGAGCAGCGCGGCTCGGCCTGACTTCTACGGCTGGGCTGACCTTTACGGCTGGGCTGGCTTCATGGCTGGCCTGACTTACGGCTGGGCGGGCGTTACCTGAACAAACAGGTCCTCGGCCGGCGGCGTCCAGGTCTGCGGATCGGCGGGCACCTGCTCGCCGGAGCGGATGTCCTTGATCTCGTGCGTGCCGTCCTCGGAGGTGAACCAGACAAAGGGAATCCCGCGGCGGTCCGCATACTTGATCTGCTTGCCGAATTTCTCCGCCTTCGCAGCCACTTCCACCGGAATGCCGCGGCCGCGCAGATCCGCGGCGATGTCCTGGGCCGCAGACCACGAGTCATCGTGGGCGAGTGCCACCAGAACGGCGGTGGGAACGCTGCGGTTCGCCTCGGCAAAGTTCTGGCTCAGAATACGCATGACCAGACGGGTCACACCGATGGACAGGCCGACGCCGGGGAACTTGCGACTGCCCTTGGACGCCAACGAATCGTAGCGGCCGCCGGAGCAGATCGAGCCCAGGGATTCGTGGCCCACCAGCACGGTCTCATAGACGGTGCCCGTGTAATAATCCAGGCCGCGGGCAATGCTCAGGTCCGCCACCACGCGGCCCGGAGCACGCTTGACAGCTTCGGCGATGACCTGGGACAGCTCATCCAGGCCTTCTTCGAGCAGCTCATTGGTAATGCCAAGGGCGCGGACCTGCTCCACGAAGGAGACGTCCTCGGTGCGGATGGAGGCGAGCTTCAGGGCGGCGTCCGCCTGTTCGGCGGTGGCGCCGAGTTCTTCCTGCAGCAGCTGCGCCACCCGCGCGGCACCGATCTTCTCCAGCTTGTCGATGCTGCGCAGCACACCCGCGGTGTCCTGAAGCCCGATCCCCCGGTAGAATCCCTCGGCCAGCTTGCGGTTATTGACCCGGATCAGAAAATCCGGGATCGGCAGCGCGCCGAGCGCCTCGGCAATGACCAGCGCCAGCTCCACGTCGTACCGGAATGGAAGCTCGCCGTCGCCCACTACGTCAATGTCCGCCTGCGTGAATTCGCGGGCACGGCCCTCCTGCGGGCGTTCGCCGCGCCAGACTTTCTGGATCTGGTACCGGCGGAACGGAAACGCCAGGTGGCCGGCGTTTTCCACCACGTAGCGGGCAAAGGGGACGGTGAGGTCAAAGTGCAGGGCAAGGGAGTTCGGATCGACTTTGCCGGAGGCCTCGCCTTCTTCAGCCTGCAGCCGGCTCAGTGCGTAAACTTCCTTGTCGATCTCGCCCTTGCGCAGCAGCTGCCCCACGGTTTCCACCGCACGCGTTTCAATGTTGGAGAAACCGTGCAGTTCGAAGGTGCGCCGCAGCACATCCAGTACATGAAGTTCAACCAGGCGCTCCTGCGGCAGCCATTCGGGGAAACCGGACAGTGAGGCCTTGCGTGCCATGCGGGCGAGCTCCTTCTGGGGATATGGGCAATCTGCTGCAGGGAATTCGCCTGCCGGCATGCCTAAACTAAGTGCGGCACTCATTTTAGGTCGTCCGCGCGCGCCATGGCGAACCGGAAGGACCTTCCACTGCCGGGGCCGGTGCCGCCGCCCGGCCGCCGATGTCCGTCCGTATCATCAGGAGAACCCGTGGCAGCTCCCCGCCAAGACCGCGAAACCCGACGGCGCATAGCCCGGATGCAGGCCAAGCGCGCCCTGCAGCAGAGCCAGGACAAGCGCCGGAAACGCGACAATCTTTTTGCCGGTGCGGCGGGAGTCCTGGGGCTGGCCCTGGCCCTGGCCCTGCAGGCGGCCTGGTTCTCTTCCAATCCGACGCCGGAGCAGACCCGGCTCATCGAACAGCAGGTTGCGGCGGCCAAGGCCGGCGAACCCACAGCCAATCCTGAGACCCCCGGCGCGCCGGCCACCGCCGGGGCCATCCCGGACAAGTCCATCGCGGAAGGCCGGACCTTCTCCGGAACCCTGGCCACCAGCGCCGGAGACCTGGGAGTGGAGCTGGATGGAAATGCGGCCCCGCAGGCCGTGGCCGTCTTCACCTCCCTTGCCGAGTCCGGTTTCTTCACGGGTAAAACCTGCCACCGGCTCACCACGGCGGAGACCATGGGCGTTCTGCAGTGCGGTTCCCTCAACGGTGACGGTGCCGCAGATCCGGCCTACCAGTGGGGTCCCGTGGAGAACACTCCCCCGGACGGCGTGTATCCGGCGGGGTCCGTGGCGGTGGCCCGCGGAGGCAGCACCGACAGCAACGGGACCCAGTTCTTCCTTGTGTACAAAGACTCCAATATTCCGCAGGATACGGGCGGATACACGATCATGGGTAAGCTAACCTCAGGGCTGGATGTTCTGGAATCAGTTGCCGAGCAGGGAGCTGTGAAAAATGGCACTGAAGTTCAGGACGGCACTCCGAAAACCCCGGTGACGATAGACTCGTTTACCCTGAAGTAAATGGCAGCGCGGGCTTCGCGCACTGCCAAACCTCGAGTGAAAGACTTTTAGCGGTGACAGACAGTCAGAAATCCGACGAAACAGCTTCCAGGCCAGTCCCGGAGGCTTCCGAAACCCAACGGCCCGCAGCACCCAGCCCGGCAGCTTTCGCCGCCCGGCGGCCCGCTACTGCAGCACCTGATGCAGGCACCCCCACCCCGTCAACCGCACCCAAGCCGGTCATTGCGGCCCCGCCGGTGCACTCCACGTCTCTGGAAGAAGCTGCCCGCTTTGCCCGCGTTCAGGAGGACGGCCATGTTTTCCTGCTCGTGAACGGCGAGGAATTCCCGGTAGGCCAGTACCCCGACGCCAGCCGCGACGAAGCCCTTGCGTACTTTGTGCGCAAGTACGACGACGTCGCCAGCCAGCTTGCACTGCTTCAGGCACGGGTGCAGGCCAAGGCTCCCACCACGGACATGCTGAAGACCCTGAAGCACCTCGGTGAGCAGGTGGCCGAGCGCAAGATGGTGGGCGACGTTCTGGCCCTTGACGCGCAGATCGAAGCGCTGCGCAGCAGCATCAAGGAAGCGGAAGCCGCAGAACGGGCCGAAGCCGAAGCCGTCAAGGCACGCGAACTGGCCGCCCGTGAGGCCATTGTGGCCGAAGCCGAGGAAATTGCCGCCAAGGATCCGGCCACCATCCAGTGGAAAACCAGCAGCAACCGGATGAATGAGCTCTTCGAAGCCTGGAAAACGGCCCAGAAGAACGGACCCCGTCTGGGCCGCAGCAACGAAGATAGCCTGTGGAAGCGGTTCCGTTCCGCCCGCACTGTTTTTGACCGCCACCGCCGGGCGTACTTCTCCCAGCTGGACAGCGAAAACACGGCGGCCAAGCGGGCCAAGGAAGCACTGATTGCCCGTGCCGAGGAACTGGCCACGTCCACCGACTGGGGCAACACGGCAGCGGAATACCGCCAGCTGATGGATGAGTGGAAAGCGTCGAAGCGTGCCAGCCGCAAGGACGACGACGCTCTCTGGGCGCGTTTCCGTGCAGCCCAGGACACCTTCTTTGCCGCCCGCCAGGCCGCCAACGAGGTGATCGACGAAGAGTTTGCCGCCAACCTCACGGTCAAGGAGGAGCTGCTGAAGGAAGCCCAGGGTATCCTTCCGGTCCGCGACCTGACGGCCGCCCGCAAGGCGTTGAACTCCATCCGTGACCGCTGGGAAGAGGCCGGCAAGGTTCCGCGCGCGGACATGGGCCGGATGGAAGCCGGTATTCGCAAGATCGAGGAAGCCGTCAAGGCAGCCGAGGACGAGCACTGGCAGAAGAGCAATCCGGAAACCAAGGCACGCACCAACAGTGCCCTGAGCCAGCTCGAAGCCACCATTGCCGCGCTGGAGGAAGATCTGGCCGCAGCTGAAAAGAACGGCAACGCGAAAAAGATCGCCGATGCCCGTGAAGCCCTTGAAGCCCGCCAGCAGTGGCTGGCCATGCTGCAGAAGTCGGCGCAGGACTTCTCCTAGCTTCTTTGCGTTGGCCCGCCCTCCCCGTTATCCACAACGGGAGGGCGGGCCTTTTGTTTTAACCCCGGCTCGGCAAAGGTGGATCCATGCCGGCCACACTGTTTCCCTACCCCGGTGTGTTGCCGGCCTTCACCTCCACCGGCGGTGCACTCTTTTGCGCAGGCGGTGACTTTTCCGGGCCCGAACTGCAGGCAATGGAAACTGACGGCCTGCTGCGCTGGGTTTACGGGGAGACGTACGTGCGCTGGGATATCGAACCGGACCCGGTATGCCGGGCACTGGCTGCAGCGAAGGTACTGCCCGAAGGGCTCCGGAGCCGCGTGATGCTGGGTCGGCTCACAGCTGCCTGGGTGTACGGCTGTGCGCCTCCGCCGCGGCGCCTACAGCTGCTGGTGGACCATCACCGGCGGACCAGCGCCCTGGCGCCCTTTAGCCCCGCAGTCCTGCATGAGGTCCGACTGGAGCCCGGGGAGTGCATGGACATTGCCGGGATGATGGTCACCACTCCCCTGCGCACCGCCCTTGACCTGGCCCGTCACGATCCCCAGGAGGAGTCAGTCCAGGCGCTGCTGGCGATCGCTGCGCATCCCGTGCTGGGCTGCCCGCTCGAAGCCGTTCGCCGCTCGGTGCAGGCCGGCCCCGGATACCCGGGGAAGGCAGCTGCCCTGCACCGGCTGGACCTCGCGGCCCGGCAGGCGGATCAGACGCGCCGCTGGGAGCCGGTGGTCCGGTAGACGTCAAACACGCCGTCGATCTTCCGGACGGCGCTCAGGATGTGGTCCAGATACTTCGGATCGCCCATCTCAAAGACAAACTTGGACATGGCCACCCGGTCGCTGGAGGTGTTCACGCTGGCCGAGAGGATGTTCACGTGGTTCTCGGACAGAACCCGGGTGACGTCGGAGAGCAGGCTCTTGCGGTCCAGCGCTTCCACCTGGATCTCCACAAGGAAAACCGAGGACTGCGTGGGCGCCCAGTCCACGGGCACAATCCGGTCCGGCTGATCCCGCAGTTCGGAGACGTTGCGGCAGTCGCTGCGGTGCACCGACACGCCCGAACCACGGGTCACAAATCCAATGATGGGATCCGGGGGCACCGGAGTGCAGCACCGGGCCAGTTTGACCCATACATCCCCCACTCCGCGCACTGTCACGCCGGAGTCGGAGAACTTGGGCCGGCGGGCCGCCGTCGACACCGGGGTTTCCGCCAGGTCCTCTTCGGCACCCTGATGCCCGCCCATCAGCGAGACCAGATGTTCAATGACATTCTGGGCGGAGGTGTGCCCGTCGCCCACCGCCGCATACAAAGCCGAAATGTCCTGGTGGTGCAGTTCCTGGGCCACGGTCAGCAGCGCGTCATGGGTCATCAGCCGCTGCAGCGGCAGGTTCTGCTTGCGCATCGCCCGGGTGAGCAGGTCCTTACCCTTGTCGATCGCCTCTTCCCGGCGTTCCTTGGTGAACCACTGCCGGATCTTGTTCCGGGCCCGGGGGCTCTTAACGAAGCCCTGCCAGTCCTGGCTCGGACCGGCACCTTCGGCCTTGGACGTGAAGATTTCCACCCAGTCGCCGTGCTCCAGCTCGCTGTTCAGCGGCACCAGTTTGCCGTTGACGCGGGCCCCAATGGTGCGGTGTCCCACCTCGGTGTGCACGGCGTAGGCGAAGTCCACCGGAGTTGATCCGGCGGGCAGGGCCATGACCTCGCCCTTGGGGGTGAAGACAAACACCTCGCGGGCGTTGATCTCAAAGCGCAGCGAGTCCAGGAACTCATCCGGATCCGAGGTTTCCTGCTGCCAGTCGACCAGCGACCGCAGCCAGCCCATGTCATTGTTGTCCGGTCCGACGGGTGTTTTGGAGCCGTCCTTGTACTTCCAGTGCGCGGCCACGCCGTACTCGGCGCGGCGGTGCATGTCATGGGTGCGGATCTGGATTTCCACCGGCTTGCCGCCGGGACCGATCACCGTGGTGTGCAGTGACTGGTACATGTTGAACTTCGGCATGGCGATGTAGTCCTTGAACCGCCCGGGCAGCGGGTTCCACCGCGCGTGCAGGGCACCAAGGGTCGCGTAACAGTCACGCACGGAGTCCACCAGGACACGGACGCCCATCAGGTCATGGATGTCGTCGAAGTCTTTGCCCCGGACGATCATTTTCTGATAGATCGAGTAGTAGTGCTTGGGCCGGCCGGTGATGGTGGCCTTGATCTTCACCGCATGCAGGTCATCTGCGATCTGGGTGCGGACCGTGGACAGGTACTTTTCCCGTTCGGGAGTGCGGTCTCCGACCATGCGCACAATTTCGTCGTACACCTTGGGGTGCAGTGCTGCGAAGGACAGATCCTCCAGCTCCCACTTGATGGTGTTCATACCCAGCCGGTGGGCCAGCGGAGCAAAGATCTCCAGGGTCTCGCGCGCCTTGCGGGCGGAGGATTCCTGCGACACGAAGCGCCACGTGCGCGCGTTGTGCAGCCTATCGGCGAGCTTGATGACCAGGACGCGGATGTCCTTGGCCATGGCGACCACCATTTTGCGCACGGTTTCGGACTGCGCAGCGTCGCCGAAGGTCACCTTGTCCAGCTTGGTGACGCCGTCCACCAACATGGCCACTTCCGAGCCGAATTCGCGGCGCAGCTCCTCCAGCGTGTAGCTGGTGTCCTCCACGGTGTCATGCAGCAGTGCAGCGGCCAGCGTGGTGCCGGTCATGCCCAGCTCGGCAAGGATGGTGGCCACCGCCACCGGGTGGGTGATGTAGGGGTCACCGCTCTTGCGTTTCTGGCCCTCGTGGCTGCGTTCGGCCACCAGATAAGCCCGCTGGATCAGGTCCAGGTCCTCTTTGGGGTTGTTCACCCGAACCGTGCGCAGCAGCGGCTCCAGCATGGGTGAATAACCGGTGTTGCCGCGGCCGGCAAGCCGTGCCAGCCGTGCCCTGGCGGAGGTCCTGCGTCCGGGTACGGGCCTGGCCGGAGCCGGGGTGAGCGCGGTTCCCGGAGCGGAGGGCGCCTTTGCTTCCGAGGCCGGGGCGGGTTTGGACGTACGCGCCGGCTTTCCCGACGGCACCGGCTTTTCCGAGCGCGCCGGCTTTTCCGTACTCGCCGCCTTTTCCGAGGGGGCAGGCTTGGCCGGCGCTGACGTGGTTGCCGCTGCCTTCGCCGCCTGGGCGGGCTTGGTTTCCCGCGCCGAGGGGGCGGGCTGTGCCGGGGCCAGCCGGGGGGCAGCGGGAACCGGAGCTGCGGGATCTGCCTTCACAGGTGTTCCCGAAGCCCTCTCTGCGCCGGCCTTGTCGGCCGGTGTCGCGCTCTCGCCCACTACTGCCCTCTCTGTGACGTTATTGACCTTTTCCACCCTAAGCGCTGCCATTCCCCCGCGTCACGGCAGTCCCTCAGCGGGCTGGTTCTGGAAACAAGTCTATGCCTGTGCATGTCATCGCCTAAACCGCGTCTTTTCGGCAGTGCCGCGGTATGCAGAAGACCTCCGGACGGGTCTCATGTGTGAACTCCGCCCGGAGGTCTTCCTTAGCCTGACCGGCCGCTTTTAGCTCCCGGCAGACACGGCCGTTGCGCCGTGAGCTGATGCAGCTTCAGCTTCCTTGGCCTCCTGCGCCCGGCGGTCCTTGACGCGCTTGGCCTGACGAACAATATCCGGCTCGTTGCGGCGCAGCACGGCGTACATCGGAGCGGCAATAAACACGGTAGCCACTGTGCCCAGGATAATGCCGATGAACAGCGCCAGCGACAGGTCCTTCAACGTGCCCGCACCCAGCAGGAAAGCACCGATGAACAACACGGATGCCACGGGGAGCACGGCCACCACCGACGTGTTGATGGACCGGACCAGGGTCTGGTTTACGGCCAGATTCACCTGTTCCATGAACGTGCGCTTGGTGCTCTTGTCCAGATTTTTGGTGTTTTCCCGCACCTTGTCAAAGACCACCACCGTGTCATACAGGGAATAGCTCAGGACCGTCAGGAAACCAATAATGGCCGACGGCGTCACTTCGAATCCGCTGAGCGAGTACAGTCCCGCCGTGGTCACCATGACCACCAGCAGGGCGGTGATGGCAGCTACGGACATCTTCCAGGTCCGGAAGTACAGGGCCATCAGCACTGCAGCCAGCGCCACGAAGACCACCAGGCCAATCAGGGCCTGCCGGCTGACGTCCTCACCCCAGCGCGGTCCGATGAACGTGGACGTGACCTGGTCCTCGCTGACGCCGTAGGCCTGGGCCAGGTTGGCCTTGACCTCCAGCGTCTGGTCATCGCTGAGCTGTTCGGTCTGCACCCGCATGGTACCGGGGGCAATGTTGATGATGCGGGCTTCGCTGGCAACATCACCGACGGCCTCTTCACCCGTGCTGACATCGCTGTTGGCGGCGCCGGAGACGGTGAATTCTGATCCGCCGCGGAAATCGATGCCCAGGTTGAAACCGCCCTTAGCCACCGGAATCAGGATGGAAATGAGGACGGCGGCTGCGGCAATCAGGAACCAGAGCTTGGCCTTGGGCACAAACGGGTAGGAACGCTTGCCGGTGTAAAGCTCATTGCCGAAAGTGGCAAAGCGAGGGAGCTTGCTCATTCCTGGCCCTCCTTCTTTGTGCTGGGGCCGGATCCGGCCATTGAATCCTGCTTTTCGGCCAGCCGGCGCTCGGCGATGGTCATCCGGCGCTCCGCTTCCTTGGAGGCGGCCTTGTTCTTGGAGCGCACCGGGGCTGCCCCGGGTTCGCGGATGCGCCCTGCGCCGCGGTACAGCGGTACGGCGCCGAGGCGGGTGGTGTCCAGGCCGGACCACTTGTGGCCCTCGCCGAAGAACTTGGTGCGGGCCAGCAGCACCATGGTGGGATGCGTAAACAGGAACACCACAATGAGGTCGGCAACCGCGGTCAGGCCCAGAGTGAAGGCGAACCCGCGCACGTTGCCCACGGCTACGAAGTAGAGCACGACGGCGGCCAGGATGTTCACTGCCTTGGAGGCCAGCACGGTGCGCTTGGCACGCTTCCAGCCGTTGTCCACGGCGGAAACCAGCCCGCGCCCGTCGCGCAGTTCATCACGTATTCGCTCGAAGTACACGATGAAGGAGTCGGCCGTCTGGCCAATGGCCACAATCAGGCCGGCCACGCCGGCCAGTGAGAGCCGATAGTTCTGCGACCAGCCGAGCAGGCAGATCGCGAGGTAGGTCAGGAGGCCGGCCACCACCAGCGAAATGATGGTGACGAAACCCAGGGCGCGGTACTGGAACAGTGAGTAGACCGCCACCAGTGCCAGACCGATGAGCCCTGCAATCAGACCCATCTTGAGCTGGTCGGCGCCGAGCGTGGCCGAGACCTGCTGCTCGCTCTGGATGTCAAAGCTGATCGGCAGTGCACCGTACTTCAGCTGTTCGGAGAGCGCCTTTGCTGACTCCTGCGTGAAGTTGCCGGTGATGCGGGGCTTCCCGTCGGTGATGACGCCCTGCACCGTGGGCGCTGAAATGACCTGGCCGTCCAGCACAATGGCGAACTGGTTGTGCGGGTCCCCCTGCTGGAAGGCAAAGAGGCGCTCGGTCACGCCCTTGAAGATCTCGGTGCCTTCACCGTTGAACTCGATGTTCACGCCCCACTCATTGATCGAGGCGCCCTGGCTGCTGGTGGAAAGGCCAAAGGTGGCATCGGCAATGTCTGAGCCGGGAACTTCCACAGGACCGAGGATGTACTTGGCGCCGGTGCCCGGTTCGCAGGTGATCAACGGGGCGTCGGCCGGGGCCACTTCCGTGGATGCTTCCAGCGTGGCCGGGTCCATGCAGTTGGTGCTCTCAAATTCGCGGTACAACTCGGGGGTGATCCAGTTGTCGTCCGAGGCGTTGGCCGGTTCGGCAGCAGGCTTCGGAAGCTGCTCCTCGGGAAGCGGCGTTTCAACAGGCCCGCCGGCTGCGATGGCAAGAACCGGACGGAACTCCATCTGGGCCGATGCCTGGATCAGCTCACGGGTTTCGGCCGAGGGAACTCCGGGCAGTGACACTACAACGTTGCGGCCGGACTGCGTGGTGATCTCCGCTTCGGAAACACCGCTGCCGTCCACACGCTGGCGGATAATCTCCACGGCCTGGTCCAGCTGTTCCTGGGTGATCTCGGAACCGCCCTGCACCTTGGGTGCCAGGATCATTTCGGTTCCGCCCTCGAGGTCAAGGGCAAGTTTGGGGGTCCAGCTGGCGTTGCTCCACATGGAACCGCCGCCGAGTAAAAGGGCCAGAGCAGCAAAAATGACGCCCAACCAGAGGAGCGTCTTTTTAGCGGCCGAGCCGGGGCCGGTACGAGGCATAGAGGATAGTCCTTCTAGGGGTGAGACACCGGAGGCAAGGTTGACCCCGGATGGGCCCGCGGAGAGTCTCCCCCCGCAGGCCCGTGGAGAGTCTAGTTCTCTTTATTGTTTTCGCGGTTCAGGCGTTCAAGCGTTTCCTCGGGAGACTCGTCGGCACGCACGGCGGACTCATCGCGGCGAACCGGATCCGCAGCGCGGGCGGTGTCGTCGGCCGGATTAGCGGCAGTCAGCGAAGAAGCGTCATCGGGAACCACGGGGGCTTCTTCCGCGACGGCGGGCTCAGGGGTGACAACCTTGGTCAGCGCCTGCAGGTGAACAGTGGCGGTGTTGCCCGGCGAAAGCTCCAGGACCGCTTTGTTTTCCTCGGAGTTAATCGAGAGGATGGTTCCAAACAGACCGAACTGGGTCATAACCTCGGTGCCGGGAACCATCTGGGTCCGCTGCTCCTGAACCGTCTTCTGCGTCTTCTTCTGCTTGCGGAACATCATGAAGATGAACAGTGCCAGCAGGATGGGCAGCAGCAGGCTGCTGAAGCTGAAACCTCCGGCGCTCTGGTCGGCGGTGTTTTGGGCCATGACGTTTAAGAACACAGAGTGGTTCCGTTTCTGTTGTGGAGATGGTGTGCAGATATTGCGGGGCAGGCAACCCGTCAGGGCCGGTGCTGTCCGCAGCGTCTTGCGCTTCACTTTTGAGGCGCTTGAGTCTTTGTGCCCCAGAACACAAGGGTCTGGTGCGGCAAATGACCAGTCTAAAGGTAAAACGTCCGCAACGGCAGAAAAGTTTCTCCCTCTACTGCATTTTCCCTCCAACGGCCGGTATCCTCAACCAGCTGTGTTCAGGAGCACGGTTGTGCTGATGCCAGCCCGGGCACCCCGAATTAAAGGGACGCGGAGCCGTCTTCCGCGGACGTATTGGTTCCGGGTCCGGAGAACATGTTCTCCGGCAGGTTGGCCGCAACGTTTTCGGGCATCTGCAGCCCGAGGTGTTCCCAGGCCGCACGGGTGGCAACCCGGCCGCGCGGTGTCCGGCCCAGGAGTCCTTCGCGCACCAGATAGGGTTCGGCAACAGTTTCCACGGTTTCCGGCTCTTCGCCCACGGCGATGGCCAGGGTGGACAGGCCCACCGGTCCCCCGTTGAACTTGGTGATCAGCGCCCGGAGCACTGACCGGTCCAGCCGGTCCAGTCCGCGGGCGTCCACTTCATACATATCCAGGGCTGCGCCGGCGGTGCGTGCGTCAATCTGGTCCACGCCGTGCACCAGCGCCCAGTCACGCACCCGGCGCAACAGCCGGTTGGCGATGCGCGGTGTGCCCCGGGAGCGGCCGGCCACCTCGGCGAAGCCGGCGGAGTTGACCTTCATGTCCATCAGCATGGCCGAGCGGCGCAGCACCAGTTCCAGTTCATTGGTGGAATAAAACTCCAGATGCCCGGTGAACCCGAAGCGGTCCCGCAGCGGCCCCGGCAGCAGGCCGGCCCGTGTGGTGGCACCCACCAGGGTGAAGGGCGGCAGGTCCAGCGGAATGGCCGTGGCGCCGGCACCCTTGCCCACAATGATGTCTACACGGAAATCTTCCATGGCCATGTAGAGCATTTCCTCGGCGGGCCGGGACATGCGGTGGATCTCATCGAGGAACAACACCTCGCCCTCCGTGAGCGAGGAAAGGATGGCGGCCAGGTCTCCGGCGTGCTGGATAGCGGGGCCGGAGGAAATACGCAGCGGCGCGTTCATCTCCGCGGCAATAATCATGGACAGGGTGGTCTTGCCCAGGCCGGGCGGACCGGAGAGCAGCACATGGTCAGCACTGCGGCCCCGCAGGCGGGACGCCTCCAGCACCAGGGAGAGCTGCTCACGGACCCGCTTTTGGCCCACAAAGTCATCCAGGTTCTTGGGCCTCAGCGCTGCCTCAATCGCCTTGTCATCCGGGTCGCCGGTGGGGGCAACCAGCCCGTCGCCGGGAAGGACGGACACGTCAGCTCACCTGCTGCCGGGGCGCGCGGGCACGGGCGCCGTCGGTCCCCAGGCGGCGGAGCGTCAGTTTCAGGATTTCGCCAACGTTTCCGCCGGCGGCAATGTCCGGAGCTTCGGCGACGGCGGCGTCAATGGCTGCGTTGGCGTCCTTTTCCGACCAGCCCAGGCCGGTCATGGCGGCCAGGACCTGATCCTGCCAGCGTGCTGCCGCCGGGCTGTCGGCTGTGCCCAGCGGCACCAGCTTGTCCGCCAGTTCCAGCACAATCCGGCGGGCACCCTTGGGCCCTATGCCGGAGACCTTGCTGAAAGCCTTGTCATCCCCGGAGGACGCTGCCACCCGGATTGCCTCTGGGGTGTGAACGGCCAGGACGGCCAGCGCGATGCGCGGGCCCACACCGCTGACACTCAGGAGTGTTTCGAACACTTCCCGCTGATCCCCATCCGTGAACCCGAACAGGGTCATGGAGTCCTCGCGGACGATCATGGCCGTCTGCACCAGGGCTTCGCGGCCCACATGCAGTGAGCTCAGTGTCTGCGGCGTGGCCTGGATCAGCATGCCCATGCCGTTAACATCCAGCACCACCGAGTGCAGGCCAACGTGCGTTACAGTCCCGCGCAGGGATGCGATCATGACAAAACTCCAGAGGCTGTGTAGAACATATCTACGAATACCTTACTGTGCGCCGGCCCTGATCCACGGTTCCGGCGCGCTGCACTCAGCGCCGGGCCCGGGCTTCAGCCTCGGCCCAGAGCCGCTGGGCCGGTGTCAGTCCGTTGCTGGGTGGGCGGACCGCGGCCCGCGCTCCGGACGCTGATCCCGCCGTCGTCTGCCCCGGACCGGCCACGCCCCGGCGCCAGGCGTGGGTGATGGCCAGTGCCAGGGCGTCGGCGGAGTCGGCGGGCTTGGGCATTTCGTCCAGCCGCAGGATTTTCGTGACCATTTTGCCCACGGCGTCCTTGTTTGCTGAACCGGAGCCCGTGACCGCTGCCTTGACTTCGGTGGGCGTGTGCAGGGCCACCGGAATGCCGCGCCGGGCCGCCGCCGCAATGACCACGCCGGAAGCCTGCGCGGTGCCCATGACCGTGCTGACGTTGAGCTGGCTGAAGACCCGCTCCACGGCCAGGACATCGGGTTTGTGCTGATCAAGCCACAGATCGATTGCCTCGGCAATCACCAGCAGCCGCGCGTCCAATGCGGTACCCGCCTCAGTGCCGACCACGCCCACGGCCACCAGGGTGGCGCGGCGGTTGCGCTCGACGTCGACCACTCCCAGCCCGCAGCGGGTCAGGCCCGGGTCAACACCCAGGACGCGCAGGCTCACCGACTACTCAGTCGTCTTCGAGCTGGGCAAAGACCTCGGCGGGGATGTCCGCATTGGAGTACACATTCTGGACGTCGTCCAGGTCCTCCACGGCGTCCACGAGCTTCAGGAACTTGCGGGCATTGTCGGCATCCAGTTCCACATGCATGGAGGGAAGGAATTCCGCTTCATCGGTGTCGTACTCGATACCGGCTTCCTCAAGGGCGGAGACGACGGCACGCAGGTCCGCGGCTTCGGAAATGATCTCGAAGTTCTCGCCGGATTCCTTGACCTCATCAGCCCCGGCGTCCAGCACGGCCATCAGCAGGTCATCCTCGGTGAGTTCCTTCTTGGGCAGGGTGATCACGCCCTTGCGGGTGAACATGTACGCCACCGACCCGGGGTCTCCCATGTTGCCGCCGTTCCGGGTCACTGCCAGGCGCACCTCGGAAGCCGCACGGTTCTTGTTGTCCGTGAGGCACTCGATCAGCAGGGCGGTGCCCTGGGGGCCGTAGCCCTCGTACATGATGGTCTGGTAGTCAACGGCCTCGCCCAGGAGACCGGCACCGCGCTTGACGGCGCGATTGATGTTGTCGATGGGCACAGAGGTCTTTTTGGCCTTGGCGACGGCCAGTTCCAGGCCGGGGTTACCGGCCATGTCGGCTCCGCCGGCGCGGGCCGCAACTTCGATGTTCTTGATCAGCTTGGCGAACGACTTTGCACGCTTGGCGTCAATGACGGCCTTCTTGTGCTTAGTGGTTGCCCATTTAGAGTGGCCCGACATCTACGCTTCTCCTCTGATCATCTGGATAAAAAGTTCGTGGATCCGGCTCTCCCCCGTTACCTCCGGATGGTACGAGGTGGCCAGCAGGTTTCCAGAACGCACTGCCACAATTCTAGCGACGAAATCCTCAGCAGGCGCATGGCTGTTCCCCTGCGGCGGAACCCGGGCCAGTACGTCGACGGAATTACCGGTCTTTTCCACCCACGGTGCACGAATAAATACCGCGTGGACGGGGGCTGCCATTCGGGAATTTTCGCTGGAGGGAAGATTCTCCAGGCCCTTCACGTCCAGCATGGTTTCAAACGACTCCCGCTGGCGGCCAAACGCGTTGCGGCGCACATCAATATCCAGCCCGCCCAGAGTTTGCTGAGGTTCGCCGGACCCGTTTCGCGCAGGATCCGAAATCCGGTCCGCCAGCAGGATCATTCCGGCGCAGGACCCGTACACCGGGAACCCGTTCCGGATCCGTTCCTGCAGCGGGGCGTAAACGCCAAAGGCCCGCATCAATTTATCAATGGTGGTGGACTCGCCGCCCGGCAGCACCAAGCCGTCCAGGCCGTCCAGTTCCGCCGGGCGCCGGACCGGAACCGCAGTGGCCCCCGCTGCAGCCAGCGCTGCCGCATGTTCACGGACGCCGCCCTGCAGCGCCAGCACGCCCACTCTGGGCATCGGGTCTTTTATCATCGGGCCAGTCTACGGTTGCCCGCCTCCCCCGGCGGGCAACTAAGAAGAAGGCCCGCGGGGCTGCTTGCGATATATTCATAAACCATGAGTTCTTTCTCCGTCCTGACAGGCAAGCTGGTCCGCAGTGCCTCCAAACTGCGCGGCGGCGGCTCCGCTCTGCCCGGCCTGGTGGTGGAGAAAATCGATCCCGATTTCATCCGCCGCACGCTGGCCGACCTGCCGCTCGGAGTGGCCGTGGTCTCCGGCACCAACGGCAAAACCACCACCACCAAGATGGTGGTGGAGCTCCTCGAAAGCCAGGGCCTGAAGGTTTTCACCAACCGCACGGGCAGCAATTTCACCCGCGGTGTGGCCGCCGCCCTGCTCGGCGAGGTGGACTGGCGCGGACGCCTGGATGCCGACGTCGCCGTCCTGGAACTGGACGAAGCACATGCGGTGCACTTCGTGAAGCTGATCGCCCCGCGCTATTCGCTGCTGCTGAATGTGCTCCGTGACCAGCTGGACCGTTTCGGTGAAATCGACAAGACCACCCGGCTGCTGGAGGCCATCGCCCAGGCCACCACCGGCACCGTGGTGCTGAACCGCGAGGATCCCCGCGTCGCGTCCATCGCCGACTCCCTGGACCAGCGCCAGGTGCGCTATTTCGGCCTTCATGAGTCCCTGCGCAGCACCTTCCCGAACGACGACGAGATGCGCGGCTCCTCGGCCGAGGCCGCCGCAGCTGTGCTGCCCGCCGACGTCGTGCTGGAACGCGTGGCTGAAACCGACGCCGACTTCCGCGTGGACAATACCGTGGTGAGAACCGGGCTGAAGCTGCGCGGGGTCTACAACATCTTCAACGCCGCCGCCGCGCTGGCGCTGGCCCGCGTGGTTGCCGGACCGCAGGCCAATTCCGAGGCCCTGTTCACCGCCCTCTCCAACGTGGAACCCGCCTTTGGCCGCGGCGAGTCGCTGGTGGTCAACGGGCAACCGCTGGAACTGGTGCTCGTGAAGAATCCCAGTGGTTTCCGGCTGGGCCTGAAGTCCTTTGCCGCGCACGGCTACTCGACCATGATCGCGATCAACGACAACTACGCCGACGGGCGGGACATGTCCTGGCTCTGGGACGTGGACTTCGAGACGCTGGCTGAAAACGGCGTGGACATGGTCACCGGCGTGCGCGCCTACGACATGGCGCTGCGCCTGAAGTACGACGACGTCCCTGTGGCGGACATCGACCCGGACATCACTGATGCGCTGAAGAAGTTCATCGCTTCCGCCGGGTCCTCCCCCATGCGCATCTTCTGCACCTACACGGCCATGCTGGCCGTGCGGCGCGAACTTTCCAAGATCACAACAGTAGAGGTGGTCTCATGAGTGAGTCACTGAACCCCGCGTACGGTGAAGACCGGAGCATCAACATCCTGCAGCTGTATCCGCGGGAAATGAATATCTACGGGGACTGGGGCAACGTCCTGGTCCTGAAGCAGCGCCTGAAATGGTACGGCTACACGGCCAACGTCCTGGAGTACAACGTGGGCGACGAGTTCCCGGCGGATGTGGATCTGCTGGTGGGCGGCGGCGGACAGGACAGCGGGCAGGTGGTGATCCAGGAGGACCTGCAGGGCATCGCTCCCACCTTGTGCGCCATGGCCGAAGACGATCTGCCGATGCTCGCCATCTGCGGGCTGTACCAGCTGTTCGGCCGGTTCTTCAAGACCCACACCGGCACCGTTATTCCGGGCATCGGACTCTTGGACCTGGAAACCCACGGGGGCACCGAACGGCTGATCGGCAACGTGCTTTCGGTCAGCGAGGAATTCGGCGAAATCCACGGTTACGAGAACCACAGCGGCCAGACCTTCCTGGGTTCGGGCGTGAAACCGCTGGCCGAGGTCCGCAAGGGCGAAGGCAACAACACCAAGGACAACTGGGAGGGAGCCCGCTACCGCAACGTGGTGGCCAGCTACCTGCACGGATCCCTGCTGCCCAAGAACCCGGCCATTGCCGACTTCCTGCTGCAGCAGGCCGTGATGCGCAAGTTTGGCAGCTTTGAACCGCGTCCGGAGTCCGCCCGGGACCTGGCGGAGCTGGCGAAGCTCTCCGAGCTGGCCCGGCAGCACGCCTCGCAGCGGCCGCGCTAGCTCGCCGATTTAGGCTGGCCGAAACTACGCCGGAGGACCGCGGTTCCAAGCGCCGGGCAGCGTGGCCAGACCACGTGCGACAGTGCGGAAAGGCGGGGCCAACAGCCCAGACAACCTCTCGTGCGGTGTAGCAGACGCCAGGGATCTGCGCGGCGATTCCTGCTATGGGGATAATGATGCCCCATCATGGGGGTGGGGTTAATTCGCGACGGTATCGTAGGTTTCTAGGCTGATCTTTTCAGCCTTCCGTTCGCTGAGAGTGGGCGCTCCTGCTTCCCGCCAACCCCTGTAAAGGCAATGACACCATGATGATCTTTAGCCGTCCCCAACCAGGGACCTTACCAACAACACTCAAGCTCTTGGTGGCAATCATGATTCCGTCCGTCATAGTGAGCGTGCTCGGAGGGGCCTCGGCCAGTATGGGCTTCGGACTGGCCATGGGCCTGGGGATGGCGGTCACTCCCGTCAGCAAGCCGCGCCAAGCAGCGCTACTGGTGATAGTGGGTGCCGCACTTGGCGGGTTGGCGTCCTTGGCGGGTTCAACACCCTGGGCCATCGCCGCACTCATGTTCGTCTCTGCGATCCTCTTTGCTGCCACCAACCAGCGCTCCGCCGGACTGCTCTCACTGACTCCGGTCATGGTGATCCTTTTTGGCCCCGGCCCCATCAACCTCCCCTGGTGGTCCGCAGTGCTGTGGATCCTTGCCGGAGGGTTGGCCGGGGCCCTCATCACCCGCCTGCTCAAGTTCCAGGCCCCAACACTTCCCGTTGAAAAACGCACCGCGTGGGAGCACGGCATCGCGGTGGGTCTGTTGTGTGCCGCGATCATGTACTGGGCCTTGGCCAACAACATCCCCCATGGGTACTGGGTCGCGGTGACCGTCCTGATGGCGCTGCGGCCATTAGCCAATCAGCGGCAAGAGACCCTCAACGGACGCCTCATCGGCACCTTTTTGGGGGCCGTTATCGCCTTGCTGGCCGTGTTGTTCCTACCCGTCTGGGGCGCAGTCGTAGTGGCTGTCCTGTGCCTGTTCTTCCTGGTCTGGTATTCCATGGGCGGGGCATACCTCATGCAAGCGCTGGCCTTGACACCGATGCTGTTGATCTTCGCGTCCCTTGGCGATGTTGAGCGGGGATTCGAGCTGACCATTGAGCGGGTCATTTTCACGGTGATTGGAATCGTCGCGGCAGTTTTGGTCGCCTTGCTGCTTCGGCGCTGGGAATCACGGCGCGAGGCCCTACTACAACAGTAGTTGTCCTCAGGAGAAGAGCATCCCATGTTTCCCCACCCCGCGCCGGTGACCGTGATATCGCCGTTGTTAGTCAGCACGCTCCGCAGATCCTGGGCGAAGTCCTCATAGTTGCGCACGACTACCTTTCGGCGCTTACCAGCCATTCGTGCGCACCGGCGTCCGCAGCGCCCATGGACTCGACCACGGGAATGGTCCGTTCCCGCACTGCGGCCTGCTGCTCCGGCGGGGCGCAGGAGCCCTGGGGCAGATCTGCGGCAACGGAGCACCAGCGGTAGGGGTCCCGGACAATGACGGACGGAGCCCAGGCCAGATCCGTGACGCCCCACGCGCCGTCGTCGTCCTGGCCAAACTGGGCGCGCAGGATCAGACCCTCATTGTTCACGTCATACCAGGGGGACAGCTCGGTGACGGCGTTGCCCAGGCCGTAGGCAATCCAGGTTCCGTTGTAGTTTTCGATCGGCAGCACGGAGTGGCTGTGATGGCCGTAGATGAAATCGAACTCCCCACTGTCCGCCAGAGCATGCGCTGCCTCCACCTGCTGGGAGTTGGGCACGGAGGCGTATTCCTCCCCGGCGTGGATTGCACCCACCACGACGTCGGCGCCGGCGGCCCGCGCCGCCTTCGCCTTGGCGATCATCACGGCCGGATCCAACAGGTCCACCTGCCAGTCGAAGTCGGCGGTCATCCCGTTCAAACCGTAAGTGGCTTCGATGACCGATACCTTCGCGGCCGGGGTGGAGAGGATCATCGGCTTCGCTGCGTCCGCCTCCGTAGCGTAGGAGCCGGTGTGCTGCAGGTCCAGGGCATCCAGGACGCCCAGGGTCCGGTTGAGGCCGGCGGTTCCGTCGTCCACGGTGTGGTTGCTGGCTGTGGTGCAGGCATCGTAGCCCACGTCCTTGGCTGCGCTGAGGATCTGTGGAGGAACGTTGAACAGCGGATAGCCGGTGTAGGGTCCGTCCGCTTCGGCCACGGGGGTTTCCATGTGGCAGATGCCCAGGTCCGCCTGATCCAGGTAGGCCTTCTTGCCCTCCAGCAGCGGCCCGAAATCCAGCGGCATCCTGCCGGAGGCGGCAGCATCGGCACCGGCCTGGGTCCAGAGCTGCGGATGCACCAGGAGGTCACCGGCGACCATCATCGAAAAACACCGCACCGCTGCACACCCCTGCCCCAGTCCCGGCGTAGGGGCGGGAGCTAAAGACGGCTCCGAAACAGCCTGGCCGCTGCCGGACGCTGACGCTGATGCGAACGCTGACTCCGGCCCTGCGCCCGAAACGGAGCCCGACGGCGATGCCTCCGTGTCCGTAGAAGGAGCTGCCGGCGAACACCCGACCGCCGCGGCCAGCAGCAGCACAGCAGCAACTGTCCTGCACCTCGAAGCCGTACTGCCCCCCGTCCCGGTCCCGAACAGAAATCGGACCCTGCGTTTACGCATAATGCTCCCGCCCTGACACATTCGTCCAAAAGCCGCTCCGGGCAGCCCCGCCCAGCGTACGACGGCGTTTCTGTTGTTCGCCTCAGTAGGGGTGTGCGAGTCTTGACGCTTATGAGCAACCCTTTCGGAAGCACCAGCACCCTGCCCTACCAGCTCCCTCCGTTTGAGCAGATCACCCCGGATGATTTCCTGCCCGCTTTCAAGGCCGGGTTCGAGGAACACCTCGCGGAAATCGACGCCATCCTCGCGAATACCGAGGCACCGGACTTCGAGAACACCATTGCCGCAATGGAGCTGGCGGGTCAGATGCTCCAACGCGCTGCCTCTGTGTTCTTCACCTTCACAGCAGCTGATGCAACCGACCAGATTCAGGCCATCCAGCAGGAAGTCGGCCCGCAGCTGGCCGCCCACGAAGACAGCATCTATCTCAACAAGGCCCTCTTTGAGCGGGTCGACGCAGTGTCCGTTGAAGGGCTGGACGAGGAATCCACCCGCCTGGTGTCCGAGTACCGCCGCAGCTTCATCCGGGCCGGTGCCCGTCTCGACGACGCCGGCCAGTTCCGGATGCGCGAGCTGAACTCGCGCCTGTCCGTGCTGGGCACCGAATACTCCCAGAAGCTGCTCAAAGACACCAACGAATCGGCGCTGCTGGTGAGGGACGCGGCGGAACTGGACGGCCTTTCCGATGACGACGTTGCGTCCGCGGCGGCTGCTGCATCCGCGGCAGGCAAGGAGGGGTACCTCCTATCGCTGATCCTTCCCACCTCGCAGCCCGTGCTCTCCTCGCTGACCAACAGGGAGACCCGACGCCGCCTCCTGGCGGCCTCACTGAACCGCGGCTTCCGGGACAACGAAGAGAAGACGCTGGGCCTCGCAGCCGAATTGGCCGCGCTGCGCGCTGAACGGGCTGCCCTGCTGGGCTTCGCCAACCATGCGGAGTTCGCCACCGATAACCAGACGGCCCCGTCACTGGAGGCCATCCACTCGATGCTCGGGAAGCTCGCGCCGCCGGCGGTGCGCAACGCGCAGGCCGAGGCCGAGCTACTGCGCGAAGCGGCCGCGCAGGACGGCGTCGAGGATCTGCAGGCCTGGGACTGGTCCTACTATTCCGAGCAGGTGCGCCGTGAGAAGTTCAGCGTAGACCTTGCCGCGCTGCGGCCTTACTTCGAGCTGGAACGGGTCCTGGCGGACGGTGTTTTCTACGCGGCCAACCGGCTGTTCGGGCTGACCTTCACCGAGCGCCCCGACCTGGTCGGCTACCATCCGGAAGTCCGGGTCTGGGAAGTGAAGAATGAGGACGGCTCAGGGCTGGGACTGTTCCTGGGCGATTATTACACCCGCGATACCAAGGCCGGCGGGGCGTGGATGAACGCACTGGTGCACCAGTCCGCACTGCTGGGAACCTCCTCCGTGGTCATCAACAACCTGAACATCACCAAACCGCCCGCCGGGGAACCAACCCTGCTGTCCTTCGGCGAGGTGGTGACGGCGTTCCACGAATTCGGCCACGCCCTGCACGGCCTGTTCTCCGACGTGACCTACCCGCAGTTCTCCGGCACCGCCGTTCCCCGCGACTTTGTGGAGTACCCCTCCCAGGTCAACGAGATGTGGATGCTGTGGCCCGAGGTGGTTGCAAACTTCGCGAAACACCACGTCACCGGGGAGCCGCTCCCCCAGGACGCCATCGACAAGATCGAAGCAGCCTCCACCTGGGGCGAGGGATTCGGGACCACGGAATACCTCGGAGCCACCCTGCTGGACCTTGCCTGGCACGAGCTGGCTCCCGGAGAAACAGTGCAGGATCCCGAAGCCTTTGAGGCAGAGGCGTTGGAGCGTGCCGGTGTTGCGCTGGACCTGGTACCCCCGCGTTACCGGTCCGGTTACTTCAAGCACATTTTCGCCGGCGGCTACGCGGCCGCCTACTACGCGTACATCTGGAGTGAAGTCCTGGACGCAGACACGGTTCAGTGGTTTCAGGAAAACGGCGACCTGACGCGGGAGAACGGGGACCGGTTCCGGCGCGAGCTGCTCGCCCGTGGCAACAGCATCGATCCGCTGCAGGCTTTCCGCAACTTCCGGGGCCGCGAGGCCGCCCTTGAACCGCTGCTGCACCGCCGCGGACTGGACTGATCCGCCATGGTCACCATAGCCGCCTGCCAGGACCTTCATCAGGACTGGCTGAGGAACCTGGCCGGCGTTACCGGCGGCCGCACCTTCTCCACGCATGAGTCGGAGTGGGCATGGATGCCGGCGCGGCGGCAGCTGGTGCTGCTGTATCCGCAGCGGATTTCACCTGCCGGCATCCGGCCCGGACTGGCCGAGGGCATGCGGCTCGGCGCCCAGAGCGTGTCTGTGTGGATGAACAGTGCGGCAAGCTACGCACCCCTGGAAGCGTTTGGTTTTCGCCGCGGACCGCAGCCGCTGTGGATGAGCGCTCCGGCGGGTGTGCCGCAGCAGTACGACGCAGGATCGGCGGCCGCTGACCCCGATCCCGCGGAAATACACGGGCCCGACGCCGACGAACTCGCCGCCGCGCGCTCCCATCCGCGCACCGCTTGGCACCTGACCACCAGGGATGAGGACAAACTGACCGGTCGGGCGTGGGTCTATGTTCCCGCAGCGGCAGATCGGCAGGAGGGAGCAGCGGATCCGATCACCGGCCTGCCGGGCATCCCGGCGCCGCCGGCCCGGAAGCCGTCAAAGGGTTCTCTGGCCGGCATCTTTGGGCTCGCGGTTGGTCCCTCCAGCCGCCGCAAAGGCTACGGAACGGAGCTGCTGAGCCGGGCGGCCGCCGTCGCTGCCTCCGCGGGCGCTAACCGGCTGGCCATCAATGCTGCTCCCGCAGGCGCTGAGTTCTGCGCGGCCCGGGGGTTTGAACTGATTGGCCGCGGGCAGTACCTGAACCTGGACCTGCGCTGAAGTGCCCGGCCGGGCCGGCTGAGAGCTCTTTAGCCCTCAGCCGGCTCCGCACGGCCGGTCTGAGGAGCTACCAGCCGCGTTCGGCCAGCCGGTGCGGCTGCGGAATTTCATCCACGTTGATACCCACCATGGCCTCGCCCAAACCACGCGATGCCTTGGCAACTTCATCGGCGTCGTCGAAGAAGGTGGTGGCCTTCACGATGGCTGCCGCACGCTGCGCCGGGTTGCCGGACTTGAAGATGCCCGATCCCACAAACACGCCGTCGGCACCCAGCTGCATCATCATGGCGGCATCCGCCGGCGTGGCGATCCCGCCGGCGGTGAACAGCACCACCGGGAGTTTGCCGGCCGCAGCCACCTCCTTGACGAGCTCATAGGGCGCCTGCAGCTCCTTGGCGGCAACGTACAGCTCGTCCTCCGGCAGCGAGGACAACCGGGCCACCTCGGAACGGATGGCCCGCATATGCATGGTGGCGTTGGAAACATCACCCGTGCCGGCCTCGCCCTTGGACCGGATCATGGCCGCACCCTCATTGATGCGGCGCAGCGCCTCGCCTAGGTTGGTGGCACCGCAGACAAAAGGAACAGTGAATTTCCACTTGTCGATGTGGTTGGCATAGTCGGCCGGGGTCAGGACCTCGGATTCATCGATGTAGTCCACACCCAGGGACTGCAGGATCTGGGCCTCCACAAAATGGCCGATCCGGGCCTTGGCCATGACCGGAATGGAAACGGTGTCAATGATGCTGTCAATCATGTCCGGGTCGCTCATCCGAGAGACTCCGCCCTGTGCACGGATGTCTGCTGGCACGCGCTCAAGCGCCATAACGGCCACGGCGCCGGCGTCTTCGGCAATGCGCGCCTGCTCGGCGGTGACCACGTCCATGATCACACCGCCCTTGAGCATCTCGGCAATGCCTCGCTTGACCCGGCTACTGCCGGTGACCGGAGACAGGGAACCGGACGTGGAAACCTGTCCGGGTACGTGCGCGGACTCTGGGTTATTCATGGAGCTCTCACCTTCGAGGGAAGTCATGGCAGCGAACGCTGCTATTCCCAGCCTAGATGTTCGGAGCCTGTTTAGCAGACCGCCCGCCATCGGATTGCTTCCGATGACGGGCGGCGGGAAATTTCCTTCGGGGCCGGGGCCTCCTACGCGCTCAGATAGCCTGCCGACGGACGGCGAGCATCCGCTGCCAGATGGTGACGCAGCTGGCCGCGCAGAGGGCCAGCAGGACCACGAGCAGCAGCACCTCGCTGATCCCCAATCCCACCAAGCCAGTGGCTACCAGCACGGAGACCAGGCGCTCGGCGCGCTCGGCGATGCCCACATTGGCGGTGAATCCCAGGGACTCGGCCTTTGCTCTGATGTAGGAAACCAGCATGCCCAGCACCAGGGCAATGATGGCAGCTACACCAACCGCATCGTTGTTCCCGCCAGTGAAGAACCAGATGCTTACGCCGGCAAACAGTGCGCCATCGGCAAAACGGTCCAGGGTGGAGTCAAGGAATCCGCCCCATTTTCCGGTGCGTTCCTGCTGGCGGGCCATGATGCCGTCAATGACATCGGAAAAGATGAAGACCGTAATGAACAGCGTCCCCCAGAACAGCTGTCCCAGCGGATAGAAGACCAGTCCGCCCACCATAACGCCCAGGGTGCCCAGGATGGTCACGGCATCCGGCGAGACGCCACGCTTCAGCAGCCAGGTCGCCAGCGGCGTAAAGACGCTGGTGAAAAAGCCTCTTGCATATTTGTTCAGCACTGCTCAGTCCTCGCTGGCCTGGGGCCAGGCGTCGGCCACTTGTTGGCGGACATCCCCCAGGGTTTGGGTAATGGCCTTGGTCTGGGCGATGATCGGCAGGAAATTCCCGTCCCCGCCCCAGCGCGGAACAATGTGCTGGTGCAGGTGTGCGGCTATTCCCGCACCTCCGGTCACGCCCTGGTTCATCCCAAGGTTGAAGCCGCTCGGGTTGGACACTTTCCGCAGCACGCGCATGGCGGTCTGGGTCAGCGCAGCAATCTCCGCCGTCTCCTGCTCGTCAATGTCCGTATAGTCCGGCACGTGCCGGTACGGGCAGACCAGCAGGTGTCCGGCGTTATACGGAAACAGATTAAGGATCACAAAGGCGTACGTGCCGCGGTGCACAATCAGCGACTCTTCGTCGGAACGGGCCGGAGCGGCACAGAACGGGCAGTTGTGCTCCGAGGAGACCTGTTCCTGCCCGCCCTTGATGTATGCCAGCCGGTGCGGCGTCCACAGCCGGGCAAAGGAATCAGGCACGCCGGCAAGCTCGAATGAGTCGGTGACCGCGGCGTCGCCCGGGTAGGGACTGCCGCCGTCGTCCTGGCTGCTGTTTTCCATCTGCGCTCCTGTCTCCGCCGCCGAACCTATTTGTCCCGGTTCCGGACGGCTTCGACAATCCGCTTGACGGCCTCTTCAACGGGTACGCCGTTGTCCTGGCTGCCGTCGCGGAAGCGGAAGGACACGGCGCCGGCGTCGGCGTCGTCGCCGCCGGCGATCAGGACAAAGGGAATCTTGTCCTTGGACGCGGTGCGGATCTTCTTCGGGAAGCGGTCGGTGCCGGTGTCCACCTGGGCGCGGATGCCCTGGGCCTTGAGCTTGTCCACCACGTCGAACATGTAATCGTTGAACGCCTCGGCCACGGGAATCCCGACTACCTGGACCGGTGCCAGCCAGGCCGGGAAGGCGCCGGCGTAGTGCTCGGTGAGCACGGCCATGAAGCGTTCCACAGAGCCGAACAGTGCGCGGTGGATCATGACCGGACGCTGGCGGGTGCCGTCGGCGGCCTGATATTCCAGTTCAAAGCGCTCGGGCAGGTTGAAGTCCAACTGGATGGTGGACATCTGCCAGGTACGGCCAATGGCGTCGCGGGCCTGCACGGAAATCTTGGGGCCATAGAAGGCTGCTCCACCCGGATCCGGAACCAAATCAAGGCCGGATTCTTCGGCTACCTCGGCGAGGGTGCGGGTGGCTTCCTCCCACACGTCGTCGGAGCCGACATACTTTTCCGGGTCCTTAGTGGAGAGCTCCAGATAGAAGTCATCCAGGCCGTAGTCCTTGAGCAGGTCCAGGACAAACTTCAGCGTGCTGGTCAGCTCGTCCTTCATCTGGTCGCGGGTGCAGTAGATGTGGGCGTCGTCCTGGGTCATGCCGCGCACCCGGGTCAGGCCGTGGATCACGCCGGACTTCTCGTAGCGGTACACGGAACCGAATTCGAACAGCCGCAGCGGAAGCTCGCGGTAGGACCGGCCGCGGGAGCGGAAGATCAGGTTGTGCATGGGGCAGTTCATCGGCTTCAGGTAGTAATCCTGGCCGGGCTTGATGACCTCGCCGGTCTCCGGGTCGGTGACTTCATCCACGTGCATGGGAGGGAACATGCCGTCGCGGTACCAGTCCAGGTGGCCGGAAACCTCGTACAGGTGGCCCTTGGTGATGTGCGGGGTGTAGACAAACTCGTAGCCGGCCTCGGTGTGCCGCTGGCGGGAGTAGTCCTCCATGGCCTTGCGGATGATGCCGCCCTTAGGGTGGAACACCGGCAGGCCCGACCCCAGCTCATCCGGGAAGGAGAACAGGTCCAGTTCGGTGCCCAGCTTCCGGTGGTCGCGGCGCTCGGCTTCGGCCAGCCGCTCCTGGTAGGCCTTCAGGGCGTCCTTGGTGGGCCAGGCGGTGCCGTAGATGCGCTGCAGCTGCTGGTTCTTCTGGTCGCCCAGCCAGTAGGCGGCGGAGGAACGGGTCAGCGCGAAGGCGTTGGAGATCAGTTTGGTATTGGGCAGGTGCGGGCCGCGGCACAGGTCGCACCAGACGACGTCGCCGGACTTGCGGTCCACGTTGTCGTAGATGGTGATTTCGCCGGCGCCAACCTCAATGTTCGCGCCCTCGCCTGCTTCGTCCGCGCCGTCCTTCTTGCCCAGCAGCTCCAGCTTGTACGGCTCATTGGCCATGGCTTCGCGGGCCTCGGCCTCGGTGACCACGCGGCGCGCAAACTTCTGGTTCGAGTTGATGATCTTCTGCATCATCTTCTCGAGCGTCTTCAGGTCCTCCGGCGTGAACGGCTCGGCCACGTCAAAGTCGAAGTAGAAACCGTCCTTGATGTACGGGCCAATGCCCAGCTTGGCGTCCGGGCGCAGCTGCTGCACGGCCTGGGCCATCACATGGGCGGTGGAGTGACGCAGCACGTTCAGGCCGTCTTCGGAGTCGATGGTCACAGCTTCAACGGCGGAGCCGGGGGCCAGCTCGGTGTCCAGATCCTTGAGGACACCGTCCACGCGCATGACGACGACGTCGCGGCGGTCGAAGAAGAGCTGAGCACCGGTGGTGCCAGTATCCACCGTGGTCTCTTCGTCGTTGACGATGAGGGTGAACTTCTCTGGCACTGACACGGTTGTCTCCTAGATTTCGTTGTACGGCGTCTTTTGGGCCGGCCAGGACGTGGTCGGCGCCTTCTGCGCCCCTTCGATGTTATCCGCTGGAGTTGGGCCCCACCAACCTGCCGCGCTGGGGACGGGGCAGCGGGAGTGAGGCAGTGTCCGCCAGATTCCATGCTTCAAGGGCCTGCAGGCTCATGCCGCGCTCCCCGGTGCGCCGGGTGAGCCCGCGGATCAACATCAGCTCGGTGCCGAAAAGCAGCGGCCCGGTTTTCTCCTGCGCCTCGGTGAAAAACGTGCAGTCCACGCAGCCGGTGCCGTCGTCGAGGCTGATGAACACCACGCGGCGACCGCCGCGCATGGGCGGAGTCTGGGTGGCCACCCGGATGCCGGCCACCAACACCTCGGAGCCGTTGCGCAGCTCTATCAGGTCGCGGGCCTTGGTGACGCCCAGTTCGGCCAGCAGCGGGCCGTAGCTGTCAATCAGGTGGGCGCTGACATCCACGGACAGCAGGTCCAGTTCAGTGCGCACCTTCTCACGCAGTGTTGGTTCCGGCAGTTCGGGCCGCAGGTTTTCCAGTTCGGTGTCACCCAGCGGCAGCGCCAGCTGTCCGGGAATGGGATCGTATTTCCGCGGTGCCGGGCGCGGCGGCGCAGTGTCCAGGTGGTGCAGCAGGTCCGCTCGGGAGGCGCCCGTTCCGGTTTGTTGGGCCAGCGGGTCGAAGGCCCCCAGCGCGGCCAGGCGCATCAGTGTGGCCCGCCCCACCTTGGCACGGGCACGCAGATCAGCCAGGGAGTCGTAGGGCTGGCCGGCGGTGATGCGCCGCAGTTCAGCTGCCGAGAGCCCGTAGATTCCGGCCAGGCTCAGCCGGATACCCAGTTTTTCGGGCTTGGCCGGATGGCCGGGCGCGGCCGGAACCGCCGGTACCCGTTCCACCCGATACTGCGCACCGCTGCGGTTGATGTCCAGGGGCAGGACGGGAATTCCCATCCGCCGGGCCTCCGCCACCAGCAGCCGGCGCGGATACATGCCGGGGTCGTGCTCAAAGATCCCGGCCAGGAATGCTTCGGGGTGGTGGGTCTTCAGCCAGGCCGACTGGTAGGTGGGCACTGCAAACGCGGCTCCGTGCGCTTTGCAGAAGCCAAAGCTGCCAAAGGCCTTCAGCGTGCCCCAGACCTTTTCGATGACCTCGGCGGTGTAGCCGCGCTTGGCTGCTTCGGTGCGGAAGTAATCCTCCACGGATTTTTCCGCATTCTCGTTGCCCAGCAGCCGTCGCAGCTCATCGGCCTTGGCCAGGCCGCAGCCGGTGAACACATCGAAGGTGCGCAGCACCTGTTCATGGAACACGGTCACCCCGTGCGTCTCTGCCAGAACCGGTCGCAGGGCCTCATGCGGATACACCTCCGGCGACCAGCCGTGCCGGTGTTCCAGGAACGGGCGGACCATGTCGGATTTCATGGGTCCGGGCCGGAACAGTGAGATGTCGATGATCAGGTCGTTGAACTCCCGCGGGGCGAGTTTGCCGATCAGTTCCCGCTGGCCCGGCGACTCGATCTGGAAGCATCCCAGGGTGTAGGTGCTGCAGATCAGGTCATACGTGGGCGCATCATCCAGCGGTACGGCGTCGAGGTCGATGGAACCGTCCGCCAGTACATAGTCCGGTCCCTTCCCCGTGGGCCCGGCGGGATGCGCACCGGCGCGTACGGTCTCTTCCTTGGTGGGATGCAGCCGCCGCACTTCCTGCAGGGCATAGGCCATGGCGCTTTGCATCCGCACGCCCAGCACATCGAGCTTGAGCATGCCCATAGGATCCATGTCGTGCTTGTCGAACTGGGACATGGGCAGGCCCAGGCCGGAGGGCTGCACCGGGGTGCGGTCCAGCAGGGACGTGTCTCCCAGGATCACACCGCAGGGGTGCATGGAAATGTGCCGGGGCAGCCGGTCCAGGCGCTCGGTCAGATCCACCAGCAGATCCAGCTGCCGGTTGCCCTCCACCCGGCCGGCAATCTCCCGCAGCTCGGGCTTTTCCGCGAGCGCCTCACGGAACTTCCGGGCGGAGAAACGCCACAGCTGTTTGGCCACGGCTCCAATGTCCTCCTCGGCCATACCCAGTGCCATCCCGGCGTCGCGCACCGCCCCGCGGGCCCGGTAGCCGTTCTGCATGCTCATCAGGGTGACCCGTTCCGCCCCGAAGCGTTCAAAGATGCGGTGGTAGACATTGTGCCGCTGGGCGCTTTCCACATCGATGTCGATGTCCGGCAGGGTGGAGCGGTCCCGGGAGAGGAACCGCTCAAAAATCAGGTCATGGGCCAGCGGATTCACGTGGCTGACACCCAGCAGATAATTCACCAGCGAAGAGGCTCCCGAGCCGCGCGCTGCGGCACGCACCCCCATGCCGGTGATCATGGCGGAGACCTCGGCGACGGTCAGGAAGTAGGAGGCGAACCCCAGCCGTTCAATGATGCCCAGCTCATGGGCCAGCCGGTTCCGCAGGCGCGCTTCGGCGCCCGGGTCCAGTGCCGGGAACCTGCGGCCAATGCCGGCTTCGCAGCGGCTCACCAGCTCCGCCATCGGTTCGGAGGTAATGCCGATTACCGAGGCTTCCGGAACCACCGGCTGCTTCCAGCCCATATCCTGCACGGGGTCCATCCGGCAGGCATCGGCGAGCGCTTCGGTGTCGCCCAGCATCCGGGCGGCACCGGCGGCCCCGTAACCGGCTTCGGCACTGATCTCGCGGGCAAGCGAGGTCATCTGCGCGGCACTTTTGAGCCAGCCCTGGCCATTGGGCTGCAGATCCGGAAGCCGTGCCATGGAGGTCAGCGCCCGGGCGGCGTCCAGGACATCGGCGGTGGCGGCGCCGTCGGCATCCACATAGCGCACCGCATTGGTGAGGATCGCCGGCAGCTGCATTTCATCAGCCAGCCGCAGCATCCGCACGGCATGGGCCAGGCTGAGGTTGCTTCCCGGCGCGCTGAGGTGGGCCACCACCTCCACGGCGAGCGCCCCGCGGGGCAGGAGGGCCTGCCAGCGGGCAAACAGCGTGCGGGCAACGGCGTAGCTGCGGCTGCGCATGGCGGTCCCGACGTCGGACCAGGGTCCCACCAGCACGGTCAGGACGGGTTCGGAGCCGTTGCCGCCGTGACCGCCTCCGTCGCTGCCGTCGTCGCCCGCTGCCCGCGCGGCCAGCTGCGCCAGCGTCACCCCCACCGGCTTACTGCCCTTGCGGGCAGCCGAGGCCGAGGTGCCGGCGTGGGCATCGGAAATCAGCCGGCACAGCGCCCGGTAGCCGGCACCGCTTCGCCGGCCGCGGGCCAAAACCACCACGCGTCCGCTGACCGACCGGACCCCGTTGGCATCGGGCTCCCCCAACACCGCAAGGTCCACCCCCACAATCGGATCAATTCCGGTGTCCATGCAGGCGCGCAGGTGCTTGACCGTTCCGTACAGTCCATCCCGGTCGGTGCAGGCGAGCGCGTCGGCACCGTCCGCAGCGGCGGCCTGCGCCATATCCTCCGGCCAGGAGACTCCGTAGTGGGCGCTGAACGCGGTGGCGGCATGAAGATGGGTGAAGCTCATGTCAGGGCAGTCCTAGGCGCTTTCCCGCAAGGCGTCATGAATGCGGATCAGGCGCCAGCGGCCGGAGCTGATGTCGTGGGAAAGATCCAGGGTGCGCAGCGGCGAGCGCGGGGTTTGCCGGGCCTGGACCCGCCAGATCTCCGAGTCCACCAGCCCGGGGCCGTGCCCGCGTTCGGCCCGGGCTTCCTCATCCCACCAGTTCCGGCGTTCGTACCAGCGCACCGGATCCGCTGCCACCTTATAGGTATGCCCTTGCCAGGACAGCCGCAGCGGCTGCCCGCCCAGAGAACACACCACCTCTACTGCTTCGCTGAAGACGCCCACGGCCGTCCTTTCTGTACCTGATAGCCAGCCGGCCCCGCACCCCGGCCACCGCCACGGTTGCCCTCAACCTGCCCGGGGAATACTGCTGAGGGCCAAGCTGGATCCGGCCGAAACCTCCACTGGAAATATTCGAACACATATTCGAATAGTTCCAGTGTACGGCCACCATCTGACAAAAGGGCCCGCTGACCGGCCCCCGTTATTCCGCTGCTGCCTCCACCCTGGATTGTGTAGACAGCGGTATCTCCTTGATGAACAGGCAGAGCACTCCGCCCAGCGCAACAATGGGCACACTGAGCAGGAAAATTGGCGGCAGTGCCTGCCCAAAGGCGCTGGCAATAACGTCCTGCACCGGCACCGGCAACCCGTGAAGCAGGGAAGGACTCAGCGAATTGATGCTCCCGCCGGGAACGGCCGCTGCAACACTGGCAGGCGCACCGGCCAGCTGGTCTGCAAGCCGGTGAATAAAAATGGATCCGAAAGCGGCGATGCCGAAGGATGCGCCGATCTGCCGGAAGTAGTTCGCAGAAGAGATGGCTGTTCCCATGTCCTTGCCCGGCACACTGTTCTGCACAATCAGCACCAGGTTCTGCATCAGGGCGCCGATCCCCATGCCCAGCACTGCCATCCCCATAGCTGTGAACCAGTACGGCGTCGATTCAGAAATCCTCGAGAGGAGAATCAACCCGACAATCACCAAGGCACACCCTGCAATGGGATAAATCTTGTAGCGGCCGGTGCGTGAGATCAGCTGACCGGTACCAATTGAGGTCAGCAGCAGCCCGCCCATCATCGGCAGCATCATCAGCCCCGATTGCGTGGCGCTGGCACCGTTGACCATCTGCAGGAACGTGGGCAGGTAGGAAATGGTGGAGAACATGGCTATGCCTACTGCGATGCCCACCAGGACCGGCAGGAGGAAATTCCGCAGCCGGAACAGGCCCAGCGGCAGGATTGGCTCGCTGGCACGCTGCTCAGCCCGGATAAAACCCGCAGCGGCGGCTAGAGCCAGCGCGGAAAGCCCGAGGATCTGCGGGCTGTACCAGTCGTAGGTAGTTCCACCCCAGCTGGTGACCAGGATCAGCGCTGTCGAAGCGATCGCCAGCAGTGCCGCGCCGGGATAGTCCAGCTGTACCCGCCGCGCCGGGTGCTTGGGCAGATGCAGGGAGGTGATCACCACAAACAGGGCCACCGCGCCAATGGGCACATTGATGTAAAACACCCACCGCCAGGACCAGGAATCAGTGATCCAGCCGCCCAGCAGCGGACCGCCAACGGATGCCAGGCCAAAGGCGGCACCGATCAGCCCCATGTAACGGCCGCGTTCACGCGGGGATACAAGGTCCCCGATAATTGCCTGCGCCCCGATCATGAGCCCGCCGCCGCCGATGCCCTGCAGCGCCCGGAAAGCAATCAACTGGCCCATGCTCTGAGCCAGGCCAGAGAGCATGGAACCAATGAGGAACACCACAATCGCGAAGATGAAGATGTTCTTGCGGCCGTAGAGGTCTCCCAGCTTGCCGTAGATAGGAAGTCCGATGGTTGCCGCCAGGATATAGGCGGTCACCACCCAGGACAGGTGCTCCAGCCCGTTCAGGTCCCCCACGATAGTGGGCAGTGCTGTGGCGACGATCGTCTGGTCCAGTGCTGCCAGCAGAACCGAGAGCACCAGTCCGGTAAAAACCAGGGTCCGGTTCCGGCGTTTGGCCGGGTCCTCCGGACCGGTGGGAGAGCCCGCCTGCCCGGGAGGGCCTCCGGAACCGTCCGACGCCGTCGTTGCATCGGATGCCGTAGCCGTACCGGGCACCGTAGCGGCAACGGAAGAGGACATCTGGGAGGCACCGGCGGCTGCCGCGGCGGCAGAAGCCATCTGCACGGAGCGGTGCATCTCTTCCGGGGACATGCGGTGCCGGGGAAGCCTGCGTTCCACCGGGGAAGCCGCTCCGGCTGGGGTTACCCCGGGCAGCGCTGCCGCATGTGCTGCGCTCTGTCTGCGCGTCATGAATATACACCGATCTGCAGTGAGGTTTGTCTCTTAAATAGCTGAAACGTTCAACGCGGCGACTGCGTGCCCAGCTGAACATTAGCGCTGGTGGAGAGCGGAATCTGCTTGATGAACAGGGTCAGGACCAGCCCTGCGCCCAGGGCCGGAATGCCGAGCAGGAAGATCGGCGGCAGGGCATCTCCGAAGGCCTGCGCGATGAAGTCCCGCACCGGGGCCGGGAGGGTTTTCAGTTCGGACGGACTGATTGAATTCACTCCGTTGCGGAGCACACCCGCAGCCTGCGCCGGGGCGTCAGCCACCTGGTCATTCAGGCGCTTGATGAAGAATGAGCCGAACACCGCGATTCCCAGCGATCCGCCCATCTGCCGGAAGTAGTTGGCCGAGGAGACCCCGGTGCCCATGTCCTGCACGGGCACGCTGTTCTGCACAATCAGTACCAGGTTCTGCATCAGGGCGCCGATGCCCAGGCCCAGCACAAACATGCCCAGGGCGGTGAATCCGTACGGCGTGGTGTTGGAAATCCGGGACAGGAGCAGAAGTCCGATGATCATGACGGCAGTGCCGAGGATGGGGTGAATCTTGTATCTGCCGGTGCGCGAGATCAGCTGCCCGGTGCCGATGGACGTGATCAGCAGGCCTGCCGTCATCGGCAGCATCATCAGCCCGGACATGGTGGCCGAGGCGCCGTTGACCATCTGCAGGAAGGTGGGCAGATAGGAGATGCTGCCGAACATCGCCAGCCCCACCGACAGGCCCACCAGGGTGCACACCAGGAAATTGCGGTTGCGGAAGAGCCGCAGCGGCAGGATCGGTTCCCTGGCCCGCAGCTCCACCGGGATGAAGAGCGCCACGCCGACGGCGGCAGCGGCGCCCAGTCCCAGGATGGTTGGCGAGGTCCAGGCATAGGTGGTGCCGCCCCAGCTGGTCAGCATCACCAGCGCGGAGCTGACCAGGGCCAGCAGCGCGGCGCCGAGGTAGTCCAGCGGCGGACGCGGTCCGGATCGCACCGGCAGGTGCAGGGAGGTGATGATGACAACCAAGGCGAGAAGGCCCAGCGGAAGGTTGATGTAGAAGACCCACCGCCAGGACCAGTACTCGGTCAGGTAGCCGCCAATCAGCGGCCCGCTCACCGAGGCCAGCCCAAAGGCTGCGCCAATCAGCCCCATGTACCGGCCGCGCTCGCGGGCGGAGACAAGGTCGCCGATGATGGCCTGCGCGCCGATGATCAGCCCGCCGCCGCCCACACCCTGGATGGCGCGGTACGTGATCAGCTCGGCCATGCTGTGCGCCTGTCCCGACAGGGCTGAGCCGATCAGAAACACGATAATCGCAAAGACAAAGATGTTCTTGCGTCCCAGCAGGTCACCGAGCTTGCCGTAGATCGGCAGCCCGATGGTGGAGGTGAGCAGGTAAGCGGTAATCACCCAGGACAGGTGATCCAGGCCCTGCAGGTCCCCCACGATGGTGGGAAGCGCGGTGGACACGATGGTCTGGTCCAGGGCGGAAATCAGTACGGCCAGGATCAGGCCGGCGAAGACCAGTGCGATTTGCCGCCGGGTATGCGGCGACGGGGCTACCCCGGCCGTCATGGCGGGCGGCTGACCGTCGCCTCCTGCGGCGGAGCCGGCTGTTGTGGGCGGGGCCGGGGTCCTCAGCAGATAGGACGACGCCGGTGAACCCAGATCAGTTGCTGCCCGGGCTCCGGGATGGGTGGCTTCGGCTCCGTGGGCGGTAAATTTGGCGGCCATGACGCTCCTAGGGAAGTCGTCCGCAATGAGTGCCGAACCAAACGGCACTTTCCATCAGACGCCCCGAGCGCAACCGAGTCAACGGCGCAGGGCCGCCTCCGGGCTGGACCGCACGTCCTGCCCCAAATGCCGCCGCTACCGGCAGGCGCCGGAGCTGCGGAGAACGAGAAGTCACCTGCCCAGGGAGCTGGTCACTGCCTCCGGCGTTGTTCCACGGCTATCAGAGGGGCAAACTGGCACTAATGCGGACCGACCATGGTGTTGAAGCCGCCGGGTTCCACGATTTCTCTCGGGGTACGCCATGAACCACACGATGAGTATCATTTTTCGCGCCATACCGCTCCTGATGGGCGCGCTCTGCCTGTCCTACGGCCTCTATATCCTGGCCGGACCGAACGATGCCGGCCACTTTGTCGCCGGACACGTCAACGCCGGACTGACCGCCATCTGTTACGCACTGTTCACTACGGCAGCCACCATCATCAGGCAGCTCATCAACAGCTATGGGCGCGTGTGGGAGATCATTTTGCCCCTCTCCGGCTACGTGGTTGCCGCCGCCGCCATCATCTGGGGCATCGTGCTGGCCAACCGAGAGAACACCGCGGCGGAGAACCTCACGGCGGGCTTCGTGGTGATCGGCGTCGGCTTGGTCGCCGCGTGCGTCAGCACCGTCGCGGCCGCCTCCACGAAATTCTCGCTGATCCAGTCCGCACAGTTACTCGATCCTCTGGGCGGCCCGCCGGACGGCGCCCACTCCCGGGCCGTTGGCGCCCTACTGATCGCAGTTCCGCTGGTGGCCGCCGTCGTCGGGCTCTCCCTTGCAACCGGCCTGCTGGTGCGCTCAGACACCCCCGGATTCGTTGCCGGCCACGTCATGATCGGTCTGTCGGCCATCTGCACGGCGCTGATCTCTCTCGTCGCGAGCATCGTGCGCCAGGTGCGCAACGTATTCAGCGATGCCGAGCGTTTCGCCTGGGCCTGGCTCGTCGCTGCCGCAGGCACGGTCAACATACTGCTCGGATTATTTGTGCTGTTCAGCTCAAACGAGCCCTATCGGCTGGCCCCGGGATGCGTGCTGATCGGCCTCGGGCTGATCTGCTTCAGCATCCTGTCCAAAGTGCTGCTGCTCGCCCTCGTCTGGCGCCGCACATTTGCCCTGGCCAATCGCATCCCCCTCATGCCCATAGGAACAGCGCTCACCTGTCTGTTCTTCGCCGCGTTCCTCTTTGAAGCCGCAGGCACAGACCCTGCATTCTTTGTCGATGCGCATGTGCTGGTTGGACTCGGAGCTGTCTGCTTCACGCTCTTCTCCATCGTGTCGATCCTCGAAGCGGGGACATCGGAGTAACAGGGCAGCTGTCACATCAGCGGCCGAGTCAACAGGAACTGCTCAGCTGGCAAACTCCCAGCCGTCTGCAGGCCGTGGGCTGGCCAACCAGTACCGTGAGCCCTCCGGATTACGCCTGACGATGCCCTCATCCACCAGGTAACGCCGGACGCCGGCCGGATCCTCCGAGTAGTGGCCCAGGCGTTCGGTGATCTCCCGTTCGTTCATCACCGGCGCCTCTCCGGGAGGTGCCGGGGCCGTTTCGAAGACGTGCCCGGCCACGTAGTGGAGCAGCTCCAGCCGATCCGCCTGCCGCCGGGGGTACGCACAGATTTTTCCGTTGACGAGGAACCTGCGCGCCGAGGTTTCCGGCGCCTCTTTGCCGCTGGCCAGCAACCGGGCAAACACACCGCTGACCGGCTGGACATCGCAGGCACCCGAGGAGACCAGCCCGGCTTTCTGCAGGGCGGTCAGCGATTTGCGTTCCTTGGGCTCCAGATCCTGTCCATCCAGGGGCGCTCCCCGCTCCGCAGCCGTGATGATCCGCGCGTAGAGCTTCAGCCTGCGTTCATCGGCGAGCGCAGCTGCAACGGCCCGCCACTGGTCCGATGCCGTTTGTTCCGGGGCAGTGATATTAGCTGCCGGCCGCTCCTGTTCCATTGCTGCCTCTTCCCCTGGGTGCGTGCTGTGCCGGTGCAGGGCACGTCTGACGTGTAAGTACCGTACCCCACGCCGTAGCGACCGGCAGCAGGTCCGGTTAGCTGCGCGAAAAGGCGTCCAGCTTGGCCTGCACCTCCGCCCGGCGGCGTACCTTCAGCTCGTAGCCAATAAAGGCGTCAATCATGGCGCGGTAGGTGGCTTCCACCACCGTGGGGTCCCCGTCCTGTGCTTCGGCGGTGGCGCGCACGTGTTCGAGGACTTCCTCGACCCGCTCGGGAGCCAACACCTCGGCGTCGTTGTCCTTGAGGGAACCGGCAAGACGCACCAGCCGCTCCCGGCGCCAGATCAGCGCCACGATCTCCTCATCAATCTCATCTATGGCGGTGCGTACATCGTCCAGCTGACAGGTCATGGATCGTTGATGATCAAGGGTTTCCATGGTTTTAGACTAGCGGGCCTCAGAGTGTCCGCCCCGCTACGGAACGTGCGGGGCAGCAGTTGAATGCCCAGCGGCACCCGGCCGGTGCTGCCCCGGGCGCTCCCGGGAGAGCTTTGAAGGCCACCAGATCTTGCGGCCAATGTCATAGGAAAGGGCGGGGACCAGCAGGGAGCGCACCACCAGAGTGTCCAGCAACACCCCGAAGGCCACCATGAAGGCCAGCTGTGCCAGGAACAGCACCGGAATCACGCCCAGCGCCGCAAACGTCGCGGCCAGCACAATGCCGGCGCTGGAGATGACGCTGCCGGTAATCATCAGTCCGCGGATCACCCCCTCGTGGGTGCCGTGCATCAGGCTCTCCTCCCGCACTCTGGTCATGAGGAAGATGTTGTAGTCCACGCCTAGGGCCACCAGAAAAATAAACCCGAAGAGCGGCACGGCCGGGTCCGCTCCGGGGAAGTCCAAAACGTGGTTGAACACCAGGGCAGAGACGCCAAGAGTCGCACCGAAGGACAGCAGCACGGTCAGGATCAGCAGGACGGGCGCCAGGATGGAGCGCAGCAGGAGCATCAGCAGGAAGAGGATCACCACCAGCACCACGGGAATGATCAGGTCCCGGTCATGGGTGGCTGCGGCGTTGGTGTCGATGGTGGTGGCCGTGACGCCGCCGATCAGCACGCCGTCGATGTCCGAGACATCATCGCGCATGGTTTGCACGGTCTGCTCAGCGGCATCGGACTCGGCGGCATTGGTCAGGGTGGCTTCCATCAGCACCTTGCCGTCCACCACCTTTGGTTCACCCGCGGAGCCGGGCACCGGTGAGGCCTGGACGCCGTCGGCCGTGACCGGCAGGCTTCCTGTCGGAGTTCCGGTGGCGTCCACGGCGAGGGATTCCACGCCGGAGACGTTCAGCACCGTGCGGGCAACGTCGTCGAGCTTGTCTTCCGGAGCCACAATCAGGACCGGGCTGCCGGAACCGGAGGGGAAATGCTCGCCGAGCACCTGCTGGCCCTCCTTCGCGTCCGTTTGCCCCAGCACAAAGTCGCTTTGCGGAACTCCCGAGGCCCGCAGCTGCAGCATCCCCGTGGCCGCAATCAGCAGCACCACTGCGGGGATGACCCAGACCCGGCGCGGATGCGCCTTGATGATCCGCGCGACCCGAGGCCAGATGCCCTTGGGGTCGTTGCCGTCGCGATCCGGATGCGGGGACCCGAACTGCGGCCGCCGGGGCCAGAAGGCGGCACGTCCGGTCAGCATCAACAGCGCCGGCAGCAGCGTCATCGCGGCGAGGAAGGCGAAGCCAATTCCGATTGCGGCCACCGGACCCAGCGCCTTGTTGGAGTTCAGGTCGCTCAGCAGCAGGCACAGCAGGCCCGCGGTGACGGTGGCCGCCGAGGCCAGCACCGGTTCAATGGTCCCCTTCAATGCTGCCCGCGTGGCGTCCCATCTGCCGGAGTGGTCCCGCAGCGACTCCCGGTAGCGGGAGACATAGAGCAGCGAATAATCGGTGGCCGCGCCGATGCCCAGGATGAACAGGATGCCCTGCACCTGGCCGTTCAGGGTCAGGAATCCGCCCTTGGCCAAGTAGAAGACCACCAGAATTGCTGCCGAGAGGGCCAGGAGGGACGTCATCAGCACCAGGATTGGCAGCAGCGGGGAACGGTAGACAATCACCAGGATCACAAACACTGCCAACCCCGCCACCAGCACAAGCGAAGTGTCGATCCCCCCGAAAGCCTCGGTGATGTCAGCCAGCTGTCCGGCGGGCCCGGTGACGTAGCCGGACAATCCGGGGGGAATGCCGTCCGCGATCACGGTGCGCAGCTCTTGGACCGTAGTTGCTGCTTCGTCCGTGTCCAGGACCGGAACAAAGATTTCCGCAGCCTTGCCGTCCGTGGAGATCTGTGCCGGGGAGACTCCGCCGGCGACTCCCGGGACTTTGGCTAGTGCCGTGACCCGGCCGTCGATGAAGCTGCGGTCCTGCTGCGTGAGGCCGGCATCGTTCACGTAGACAATCACGGCGGGAATCGCGTCGCTGTCAGTGAATTCCTTTTGCAGCTCCGCCACCTGCGTGGAGTCGGAGCTGGCCGGCAGGTAGGACGCCTGGTTGTTGTCGGCCACTTCGCTGATCTTGCCGAAATAGGGTCCGCCGATTCCTCCGACCGTCAGCCAGACCAGGATCAGCACCACGGGAATCAGAAAACGGGCCCAGCCCGTGCGCCGGTCTGTCCGGCCGCCGTCGGGCCCCTCACCATTAGGGCTCCCGCCAGCGGGGCTCTGCGTGGCCGCGGAGCCGACCCGGTGACTGCCGGCAGGTTGACGGGGTGCTGATGCATTCCGGGCCATAACTCCATGACAGCCCCGCCCGGCAGCGGCGTCAACGGTGCCCGGGCGTTCACGCCCTTTCCCGGGATGTAAAAAAGGAACATATTGGGCCGGCAGTGGCAGGATCAGGGAATGAAACCTTCTTTGTCCGTGATGACCGTTGGCGTGCGGGATCTCGAGGTTACCTACGCGTTCTATACCTCCAGGCTGGGCTGGGAAGCCGCCCAGTATGTTCCCGAAGAAGTGATCTTCTACCAGGTGGGCCACGGCCTGCTGCTGGCGTTTTTCCGCCGTGACCATCTGGCCGCCGAAGCCGGACCCATGGGAGAGGCAGGTGCCGCTCCGGTCACCCTGGGCCACAACGTGGCGTCCCCCGCAGAAGTGGACGCTGTCCTGGCTGAAGCCGCCGCAGCCGGCGGTTCCATCTCGGCTCCGGGAACGCAGATGAGCTGGGGCGGTTATTCGGGCTACTTCACCGATCCCGACGGTTACCGGTGGGAGGTTTGCTACAACCCCGGCTTGAGCGTCGATGAGAAGGGAAACGTGACCCTTGACGTGGCTGAGGTCATGGAGCCGCTGGAGGCCGATCCGGGTCCAGCGGGAGCCATGAGCGGACAGCCCGGCTAGACCTAGTCCAGTCCTTCGAAGATGTCGCCCAGCAGCGTTGCCCCGGGCGGGGCCGGCGGCCAGGCAATGACCAGCGGTTCAACCCCTACGGCACGCGTCCAGCGGGCATCCTCCTCCGCTTCCAGGGGCACTCCGGGTGAGACCGCGCTGCGCTGTGACCGGTGTTCCATCAGCCCCGCGACCACCCGCTGCGCCACGCTGCTGACGTCCACCTCAATGCCGATCTGCTCGTCCGGAACCGGATGTAGGTCATACAGCCGTTCCTCGTTCCAAGGGGCAAGGCCGTGCCGGAGCCGGCTTCGGTTCCAGCGTTCCCAGGACGGCGCCGTGCAGCAGACGCCGCATCCCGGAACCGCCGCCGTCGCGCAGGCGGTCGAAGGCAGCATCTGTGGCGGCTCCAACGGCAACATGGTCCGGATGGCCGGTGATCCCGTCGGGCCCAAAGGTGGCGACGACGTCGGGCCGTTCCTGAGCCAGGATCCCGCCGATGCGTTCCGCGAGTTCGGCAAGCGGTACCCGGTTGAGCGTGCCGTCCTCGTACCCCAGCCACTCGTGGCGGTCCGGCGGCCGGCCGTGAGCGGTCCAGGCGGCGTCCAATTCGCGTCGTCGAATCTGGCCCAGGGGTTCATGCAGCGGTGGATAGGAAGGGTCAGTCTGGCCACCGCCGCCGTCGGTCGCGTGGACCAGGATGAAACGGAACCCGGGATCATGTTCGTGCAGAGCCACCGTTCCGGCCAACCCGTAGGCGTCATCATCGGGATGCGCAACTACTAGGGCAAGGACGTGTGATGAGTCCATTCCGGTACCTCCCCGCAGGCAGTGCGGTCAGCTTCTTCCTTATCTACCTGTCCCAGCGTAGAACGTCCGTCTAGAACAGTGCGGGCTCGGCTCCTGTCTCAGGGGTCGGAGCCGCCAGGAGCTCCGGCCCGTCGTTGCGCACGCTTCCCACGGCCGGCCCCACTTCGTTCAGAGTCCAGCGTGCTGCCTCGCCATGGGCTTCGGCGAGAACCCGGCGAACCAGCGCCCCCGCGTTAGGCGCAGCAGGGTCCAGCCACGCCGCCATCGTGTCCCGGCTGAGCGGCATCGGCAGCCGATCGTGCAGCTCCCCCAGTTCCGCGAGCACCTCGGGCTGCCCGGCACTGCGGATTACCTCCGGGTCCGGGGCCGCAGTCGTCAGGATCGACGTCGAGAGCAGCCAGCTGCCCGGCTCCCCCGGAGCCTTCGCCGGGTCGCGCCACCACTCGTAAAGTCCGGCGAAAAACGTCAGCGCCCCGTCCGCACGCCGCACATAGTGAGGCCGTTTGGTTTTTCCCGGCCCCGATTTCCACTCGTAGTACCCCTGCACCGGCACCGCGCAGCGGCGCGAGACGACGGCGTCGCGGAAGGTCGGCTTCTCCAGCACCGTTTCGCTGCGTGCGTTGAACGCCCGAGCCCCCGCCGAAGCGTCCTTTGCCCATCCCGGCACCAGTCCCCACTGCGCCACATGAACCTGCCGCACCGGGCCGCGGTTCACGGGTCCGCCGATATACCGTTCCAGCACCACCGGGACGTCCGACGTCGGCGCCACATTCCAGGATTGGCGCAGCTCCAGATTGGCATCAGCTTCTGCCTCGGCCTCCGCAACCAGGTCCGCCGTGGTCTTCGCCATTACGTAACGTCCGCACATGCTTCAAGTTTGCCCTGCCTTAGGCTCGGATGTGCACCAGGGCGTCAGCAGGCGCGCAGGTGCCGCCTGGGTCGACTTTCCGCTGCGGGAGGCTGGGGAATTGAACCGGTGCCCCGGCGGTTGTACCCGGCAGTCCCTGTTTCTCAGCACATAAAGGAGCCTTCCATGGCCGCCACAGCAGAAGCTTTCACCCCCGACGCCGGTTCCATCACCATGTTTTCCACCTCCTGGTGCGGTTACTGCCGACGCCTGAAGTCTCAGCTGGATGCTGCCGGAATCGGCTACAACGAGGTCAATATCGAAGACGTGGACGGCACCGCGGAACTCGTGGCCGAAATCAACGGCGGCAACCAGACCGTGCCCACCGTGATCTTCCCGGACGGCTCGTCGGCCACCAACCCCTCCGCCGCCGAAGTCAAGGCCCGCCTGGGCGTCTGAGCCCCATTCCGCAGAGGGTCACTTCCTGATCCTTCGTAAGTAGGCATCGAGTGTGCAGAAACGGTGAGTTCGCGGACTGCACATTTCATCCAATGCGCAGATATGGCGGCTTCCCGCGCGGCCAACCCACCGGAGCTGCACACACAGAGACAGGAAGACCCTCTCAAGCCACCGGAGCTGCACACACAGAGGTCCCTGCCCGGCAGGGGCCTCGCAGCCCGCCATTTTCACGCACGTCAACTTCGCGCATCTCCGTCCCGCTTCATAGGATGGAATGCGGAGCGCCGGACATCGGCGTCCCGCCCGGACACCCCGAGAGGCAGCACAACGCATATGGTTCACAAGGTTCAGGCAGTAGTCGTCAAGGAAAAGAACGCACCGGTCTCCCTCGAGACCATCCTGGTTCCGGATCCCGGCCCCGGTGAAGCCCTGGTGGACATCCTCACCTGCGGTGTCTGCCACACTGACCTGCATTACAAGCAGGGTGCCATCAATGACGATTACCCGTTCCTGCTGGGCCACGAGGCCACCGGCGTGGTTTCCGCCGTCGGCCCCGATGTCACCGAGGTTGCCCCGGGCGACCGCGTGGTCCTGAACTGGCGCGCTGTCTGCGGCGAGTGCCGCGCCTGCCGCAAGGGCGAGCCGCAGTACTGCTTCAACACGCACAACGCCACCCAGAAGATGACCCTGGAGGACGGCACGGAGCTGACCGCCGCCCTGGGCATCGGCGCGTTCGCGGAGAAGACCCTGGTCGCCGCCGGCCAGTGCACCAAGGTGGACGACGACGTCGACGCCGCCGCGGTGGGCCTGCTCGGCTGCGGCATCATGGCCGGCATCGGTGCCGCCATCAACACCGGCGAGGTGCAGCGCGGGGAATCCGTGGCCGTTATCGGCTGCGGCGGCGTGGGCATTGCCGCCGTCGCCGGCGCACAGCTGGCCGGCGCCACCACCATCGTTGCGGTGGACATTGACACCAAGAAGCTGGAACTGGCCAAGGCCCAGGGCGCCACGCACGTCATCAACTCCAAGGACGAAGACCCGGTTGAGGCCATCCGCGCCCTCACCGGAGGCAACGGAGCAGACGTGGTGATTGACGCCGTCGGCCGCCCAGAAACCTACAAACAGGCCTTCTACGCGCGTGACCTCGCCGGCCGCGTGGTCCTGGTGGGCGTGCCCAATCCGGAAATGAAGATCGAGCTGCCGCTGGCGGACGTCTTTGGCCGCGGCGGCTCACTGAAGTCCTCCTGGTACGGCGACTGCCTGCCCTCGCGCGACTTCCCGATGCTGGTGGAGCAGTACAAGCTCGGCCGGCTGGACCTTGACGCGTTTGTGTCCGAGCGCATCGGCCTGAATGACATTGAAGAAGCCTTCACCAAGATGCACGACGGCTTGGTCCTGCGTTCGGTGGTGGTCCTCTAAATGGCCGTGAACATCGACAACGTCATCACCTCGGGCACGTTCTCACTGGACGGCGGCACCTGGGAGGTGGACAACAACGTGTGGATTGTCGGCGACGACGCCCAGGTGATCATCATTGATCCCGCGCACGACGTCGACGCCGTGGCCGCCGCTGTTGGCGACCGCGAAGTACAGGCGATCCTGCTCACGCACGGCCACGATGACCACATCCGTGCCGTGGGCGAAGCCCGGGACCGCTTCAGCGCCCCGGTGTTCCTGCACGCCGCGGACCGGATGCTCTGGGATGCGGTGTTCCCGGAAGAGGGGCCCGACGCCGAGATCGAGGACGGTGACATCTTTGAGGTGGCGGGCATTACGCTGCAGGCACTGCATACTCCGGGGCATTCCCCCGGGTCAGTGTGCTTCCTGCTGGCCGCCGATGCACCCGGCGACGGGTCTCCGGTGGTCTTCAGCGGCGACACGCTGTTTTCCGGCGGACCCGGCGCCACCGGACGCTCCTACAGCGACTTCCCCACCATCATTGCCTCCATCCGGGAACGGCTGCTGACCCTGCCCTCGGAGACCCGGGTGCTGCCCGGACACGGCGACGCCACCACCATCGGCGCGGAAGCACCGCAGCTGGAGGAATGGATCGCGCGCGGTCACTGACCCGCTGCTCTGCGGGGCTGGTGCCTCCCCAAGGGACGCATCAGCCCCGGTGGGCGGGCCGGGGGAAGAAACGCACACCGGCATGGAACCTGTGGCGAGGCCGGCGTCCAGCGGCGTGGCCGGGCAGCCGGCCGGTGCATCGTCTTCCGGACATGACCTCCACGGTTGCAGAAACATCACCACGGTAGATACGAATCCGGCTGCCGCGAGTACCGCACCAACAACAACCCAGTGCATTGACCCGATCCTTTTGCTCATCAGGTGAGCACATCACAGCCAAAGAGACTTCGTTCGCTGCGCCGCGAACAGTTGGCCTCCAGATCGAATTCTGCGGCTCTTGATTCCTTCCGACGACGGCCAGACACTGAAGAAATGGCCCTCCAAATCAGCCCCGCCTTTTGGACTTTCCTGCCTCAGCTGCGGTATGAACCCACCCCGCGGCGAATCCGGGCACAGCTGGGCAACAACACGGTGGTCGACTCCACCGATGCCTTCCTGGTTTATGAACCCCGGCGTGTCACCCCCATCTATGCCGCTCCCGCAACGGACATCGCCGGCATCCTGACGCCTGCGTCGAACCTTCCGGATAAGGATCCGCTTGCCGAGGTGCCGCCGAACGCCCTCATGGACCCGCGCTACCCTTTTACCGCGCACACCGCGCCGGGCCAGCGCCTGGATCTGCGGGCCGGCTCGCATGACCTTCCCGGCATAGCCTTCCGCCCCGATGACCCGGACCTGTCCGGCCATGTCCTGCTGGACTTCAGCGCCTTTGACACCTGGCTGGAGGAGGATCAGGTGATTGAGGGACATCCCCGCGATCCGTTCCACCGGGTGGATGCGCGGGAATCCTCACGGGCTGTGCGGGTACACCTGGGAGACCAGCTGCTGGCCGAAACCCGGCAGCCCCTGATGGTCTACGAGACCATGCTCCCGGTGCGCACCTACTTTCCCCGGGAGGATGTGGACTGGGACATGCTGGGCGCCTCGCTCACGCAGTCCGTCTGCCCGTACAAGGGAACGGCGTCCTACTGGTCCGTCACCGACAGCCAGGGAGGGACCGATCTGGCCTGGTCCTATGAGAAGGTGCTGCCCGACTCGGCACAGCTGAAGGACCGGGTGGCCTTCTTCGACGAACGCACGGAGGTCTTCGTGGACGACGCCAAGCAGGAGATCAACTCCCTCTTCCGTTTCTAAGCGCCTACTCCGCTCTTGGTTCCGCGTAGCCCTTCGTGCCGCCTCAGGCTTGCGTGCAATCAGAGGGCGTGAATGTAGTGGCTGATGAACAGCCCCACCGAGAACACAACCGCCGCAGCAGACACCCACAACGCTGCCCTCTGCAACAACCTGTTCCCCACGTGTTGCCTCATCCTCAGGATCGCCCAGACGAGCATCGCGATCGCCAGCAACGGGAACACGAAGTACACCAGGCTCGCGATGGACCCCACGAGCAGCCAGATGTCCACCCAGGAACGCGGCACCGCGGGCGAGGAAGTGACAGGTGCGGCAGTTGTGGGTGCGGCAGTTGTGGGTGCGGCAGTTGTGGGTGCGGCAGTTGTGGCTGCGGCAACCTGCTCGACGGGCCCAAAATCAGCGATGATGCGTTCGGCCGTCTGCTCCGAAACTCCGTACCGGTTGAGTATCTCGGCCGCATCCTCGCGCATCGCCTGGACCGTCTCAGCGCGCTCCCGGGCATCAGTGCCGATCAATGCTCGATCGAGATCGGCGAAGTATGCCTCCAGTAGTACCGGCAACGGTTCAATGGTGCTCATGAATTCTCCTTGATGATGGTCGTAACATCCGCGGCGAAGACGTTCCAGGTCTGGCTGAAGACCTGCAGCGCGGCCTCGCCCTCGTCGGTGAGGTGGTAATAGCGTCGGGGCGGTCCAACCGGTGATGGCTCCAGCGTTGTGGTTACCCACCCCTGCTGCCGGAGGCGTGAAAGCAGCGGATATAGAGTGCCCCCGCTGGCGAACAGGATTTTCTCCTCCCCGAGACGCTCGGCAATCTCCAGACCGTATGCGGGCGAGGAGCGCAGGCAGGCGAGAACGCAGTATTCCACTGTGCCCTTGCGGAGCTGCGTCAATACCGATTCACGGGAAGGTGTCATGTAGTGCACGCTACCGGTAGCATGCACTACATGCAAGCTACCGGCAACGGGAGTTCAGCGGCCGGTAACTGCCATAGAATCGACCATGCTTCCTGGCTTTAATGCGACCCTAAGGTGCCCAACTTTGCAAAAATTAGACCTGCAACAATTACCTGACCGTTATGTCATGGTCCAGCTGAACCCGGCGGACCCGCTGCCTCCCTGGTCCACCGACGTCGTCAGCTTCTGCTCTATCACCAGAACCAGAAGCGAGCTCTCCGTCATTGCGCCCCGGCATGTTGTACCGGCAGACGTCGCCTGTGACGGCGAGTGGGATTGCTTGGGCATTGACCAAAAGTTCACTCTGGATGTCCCAGGGATAGCCGCATCAATCGCTTCACCCTTGGCCGGCGACGGTATCAGCGTATTCGTTGTGGCAACGGTGGACACGGACTAATCTCCCCCCCCCGCTACCCGGCGTGAGATGCTCAGGTCCATGACTCCACCAACACGCCTTCGACCCGCCGAAGTGAGCGATCTTCCTTTCATCTTCCGCAAGGAGCTCGAATACATGGAGACCATTGAGCCAGATGAGCTCCAGGGGTGGATGTCCGCTATCGACCTGAACCTCGCAGACTGGATCAGTTGCCTGCCGCACACCCTGTTCTGCGTGGACGACGACGGGCAACCACTCGGGTATGCCATGTGGACCTTCGATGGTGACAGCGCCACCCTGGCTTCGATCCATGTCCTCGACAGCCACCGTCGCCAAGGGCTCGGGCGTCTCCTCCTGGATGCGTTTGAGCAGAGAACCAGCCAAAGCGGAGCCCGCGTTGCAAAACTCGGCGTGCACCGGGGCAACCAGGCCCGCCTGCTCTACGAGGGCGCGGCTTATGAAACCACCGGACAAGACGGGGATTACGTGCTGTTCAGCAAGGTAATGAACAGATTCTGACTCCCTCGGAAAGTCTCGTATTCGCACATATTGCCACCATGAAAGAGATCGACCATGAAGTTGCTTACGTCCGCTTCGAGCAGGTTGCCCCGGACGAAATGTGGGCTGAGATTACCAAACTCTTCGTCTTGAGCTTCGCAGCCCCTCCCTACAATCAATCACCAGACGAACCAGTGCATTGATGGGTTACTGCTTCGGACGCTGCCGCCCTGGCCGGGAATCGCGCGCGAGCCAACCCGCGACGTCGTGCGCGCAGTCATCGGTCGAACGATTGGTGGTGTTGACCTCAAAGTCGTAGATCACGCCGTTATGCACGCTCAGGGCTTGCTCCCGCGCCATTCCTTCCGCCCGGTCCGGCCGTTGTGCTTCCCGGGACGCGGCGGCATCAGGAGCGCAGCGCACTCCCACCCACACCATTTCCACTTCGCTAAACGTTGTCCGTAAACGCTCCTGGCCGGCTCCGCCGGAGAGCACAACCTCATCAAGAATCACGTGTGCCCCAGCCTTGGCCATACTGCTCAGCCCGGTGTACCAACTGCGCTCCAGGGCCCGGTGCTCAGCACTAAAGGTGATCGTGCCGTCCTGCTCGTACGTAATTCCCGCCCGTGGACTATCACCCCGGTTGGGAAGTGCCTCAATGAACGTATCAACACCGAATGTCAGCCAGAGGCCCGGAAGCATTTCCTGGAGAGCTCGACTGATTGAGGACTTCCCGGAGCTCGAGCCTCCGTTCAGCACGATCACCTGAGGATTTCGTTCGGAAGCCGATCGGCCAGTGGGAGGCCATAGGTCGCTACGCCGCTAACAAGTATTCCATCCTGTTGAGTCGCCACAGTGAAGCCCGGTCGCCAGAATGAGGCCTGTTACATGTCTGGAATGATGGATTCTCCGACTCGCGCTGAGATGGTATCCCGGCACTCGCCGGCGTCACGGCTGATATTGGCACTTGCCTCAGCGGGGTATAAGAAATGGACTGCCGGGACGTTGCCGGGCGTTTGCGGATCGTTGCTCCCCGGCAGGGGCTCCCAGCCGCGGGCTTCCATACAGTCAGCAAACTGGTCTACGTATTGCGGCTTGGTGTGAAACTCGCTGTTGGCGAAGTAGTCCTGATTGATTCCGACTGCGACAGAAACCCCGCCTACAGACAGAGCAGCAGCCACCGCCGTTGAGACGGAGACCCGCTTAATGGTCCGCTGGCGGATAACCCGGCGGAGCATCGAGGCACGAACAGGAGTAAGCTCTTCAGCGATCTCCCGGTTGGCCGGGGGTTCAAAGGTGATAGGCATGGCGTTCCTTAAAGGTTGGTGGTTCGTGCGGCGCGCAGTTTGCGGCGCGCTCGTTCAATCCGTTTGCGTGCGGCGGGCTGGCTGATGCCCAGCGTTGCAGCCGCTTCGTCATAGCTGCGTCCCTCGATGAGGCAGAGCTCGCACAATTTCCGTTCAATGTCCGGTAGGGCAGAGATTTCCTCGAGAATCCACGCCAGCTCTTCCGCCGCCCGCGTGTGGTCGGCGCGTTGGTTCCAGGCTGGGGAGCCAGGAAGAGGATCGGTGAGTTCTGTCGGGACGGAGCGCCGCTGAGCCCTGTTGAGGTTGTATGCGGTATTTCGGCAACACAGCAGCAGCCAGGGCAGTACCGTGCGTTCGGCTAAGCGCACGTCTTTTCGGCGCCTCCAGAGCAGCAGGAAGGTTTCCTGGACGATGTCGGGCACTTCATGCCGGGCGTCGGCCAACCCCCAGGCGTACCGGTATACGGTGCCCGAGTACTTATCAAACAATGCGGCGAACGCCGCCTCACTTCCTTGGGCCAGGTTTACTGCCAGCTGATCATCGGCTGATACCAACGGCTTTTCAACGCGTGAGCTCATTTGCACACCTCCATCCAGTAAGTGTTACGCGGAGGCATTTTGTGACGCGCGAAATCAATGTGAAAACAGCGCCCGGATGGAGGTGGGGATTAACTACCCATATCTTTGGGTATGCCCTAAGTTTTGGTTGTTCGTGATTTTGTGCCGCCAGGGCGGCGTCCGCTCAGCCGCGGCTTTCGTTATGGAGCGTGTGGGTGTCGAGGATGCTCAGGGCACGGTATATCGTGCTGTTAATAGGCACCGCCACGCCGTGCTCCGCCGCGATCCGGACGACTGCGCCGTTCTGTTCCTCAAGTTCGGAGGGACGCCCCGCGATGAGATCGCGTTGCATGGACGCCGTGCTGTCGGGTGTGAATGCGTCGTAGTGGCCCATGGTGATGTCCACGTCATCACTGGTCAGGTTTGCACCGGCAGCGGCCCCGACGGCGGCGACTTCCCGCATTGCATCTTCGATCAGCGCGCGGGTGGGTGGATGGGAGCGGGTTTCACCGACGTTCCTGCGGCAGAGTGCTCCGATGCCTCCATAGGCGGTGATGAGCATGAACTTCCGCCACAGATCCGTGGTGATATCACTCGAGATCCGAGCCGCAATACCGGCGGACGTTAGTGCATCAGCGAGCTCCCGTGTGCGGGCGGAAGGTGAGCCGTCGAGTTCGCCAAGGGTAACGGCTGGTTGCCCTCCGACATGGTGCACATGACCTGGCTCAACCAAGTACGAGATGATCATGCACAGACCGCCGATGGCATGCCCGGGACCGGCAGCGGCAGTGATCTGGCTGGCCGCCGTGACCCCGTTCTGCAGGGGCAGAACCGGCGTGTCTGAGCGCAAAAGGGGAAGAGCCGTCACCATGACCTCTGCCACGGAACCTGCTTTACAGGCGATGATGACGGCATCGCACTGCCCGATGACGGAGGCATCCGTGTTCACACCCGCAACGGGAATGCGTTCGTCCCGCCCATCACCGGTGGTGAGACGCATCCCGTTCTCCCTTATTGGGTCCAAATGCCGGGGTGTGACGACGAGATGGACGTCATGACCAGCCTGGGACAGGGCAGCGGCGAAGTATGCCCCGACGCCTCCTGCTCCGATAATCCCAATTTTCATGGCTGCGTCCTTCCGGTTGGCGACAGCTGGAATCACCATATAGTTCCACATGAGCCCGGGATATCGTTCATAGATATCGTCTCGGCCGGTTTTCCAAATATGTCCGGGATTTCTTTGGGAAGCTGCCCTGCTGCACTACGCGCGGCAACGCTGGCTCACATTGGCATGGCGCGCACCTTAGACAGACAGGCGCCCGGGGAGGATCATCTTCGTGCTTCTAACCATCCGCACGAGTCATTCATCATTGTTTCGTGCAGGTCGCCTCATCCCCCACGGTCCAAGCTCAAGAGCAACCACACGGTTGTTTCCGGTCATTCCGCGGAAAGATCTGAGCGCGACCTCACATAGTGGGAAACAAAAGTGCTGCGGACCACCTCTAGATGTTCACGCAGACAGTGAGCTTCGGAAATAGAGGGAAGCAGGAAGAGCCACATTTGGGCTGTTCGTTGGATCAGGTCGGTGCGACTAGTCAGCATGTTGGAGACGTGCTGCACTCCGATGAAAGAAGACACTACATAGCAGGCAAGGCTCTCAACGTTGATGCCAGCACGCAGCTCGCCCGCGGCGGCCGCCCGGTCAAGCAATGCCTCAACCGTACGCATGGCATCCAGGTAGGGTCTGGTCACGCGGCTTGCCCAGGAGGACTCTTCCATGGTGAGCCGGTAAGCAGCTCCCACAAAGGGTTCCTCAACCAGTTGGCAGGCTATCACCGCCGACAGCTCCAGGAGAGCAGGGAGACTGGCGCCTTCTTCCAGGGCGACGGAATCGGAGACAGGGCGGAACCTCTGCTCGTATTCAGCAACCACGGCCTTGGCGAGCTGTTCCTTGGTGCGGAAGTGGAACTGCATCGACCCCTTGCTGACACGAGCCTCACGAATGATGGCCACTGCGGTGGCACCATCAAAGCCATCACGTTCAAACACGACGGCGCCTGCACGCAGGACTGCTGCTCGTGTTTTAGCGGCGCGGGCCTGAACCATCACGGTGTTCCTTTTTCACCAGCATCCGAGGCCAGTTAGGCCTTCTGGCAATCCTCGTCCGGCGGATCCATGTCATCAGAAAAGTATAGGCAGATTGTTTTCATTGACCCTGTTCGGCCTGCCTACCACGCTGAAGGAATCGTGCCGTATTAGCGGCCGATCCACTCCGTCTGCGAATCCACTTTTCTCCGAAACTGAGGACCCCACATGCCCAATCCACTGTTCAGCCCGCTCGGAATCAGCACTTCCTTTGGTGGAATGTTCCTCATCGGCGCTCTGGAAGCACTTTACGGTCCGTCGCTAATACGCCTTATAGAACGCTTTGATGCCTCTCCTTCCGCCGTCGGCTTCGTTATCAGCGCCCACTTCATCGGAGGTCTCATTGGCGTGCTCGTAAGCCAGAGCGCCCATCCTCGGGTCGGCAATAAAATCACCCTTCTCACCGGCTACCTGCTCCTTCTGTTGGGCAGCATTGGCTTCGCCTGGGCACCGACCCTCGGTCTCGCCGTTGCAGCCTCAGCTGCGGCCGGTCTGGGTTTCGGCGCCCTGGATTATGCCTTCAGTCATCTATTCGCCGTAGCCTTCGGCTCCCGCTCAGGAAAGATGCTGAATCTGCTTCACGGTTTCTTCGGCCTCGGAGCGGTACTGGCACCGCTTGCGGTCGCAGTCTTCGGCCCCGAACACTACCCGGCATACTTCACGTGCTTCGCCCTTCTTACCGTTCTCACATCCCTGGGAGTCAAGGGGATTCGTTCCTTTCCCACGCAGAGTCCAGTCGTCACGACACCTGTTGCCGTTCCAACCTCAGGGCTTCCCACGGTACGAGATAAGCAGGTCCGCCTCACACTTGGGTTCACCGCCATGGTCTGTATCTTCGTTTTTCACGTCGCGGTGGGAAGCGGAATCGGCAGTTGGGAATCGACTTATCTGTCCCTCCGCGGCTTTGGCGCCGAGCAGGCGGCAGCGGCTGTGTCCCTGTTCTGGTTCAGTATGACGGCGAGCCGTTTCGTTCTGGGCACGGTGATCAAGCGTTTGGGTCCGGGCATGGTTGTGACACTCAGCAGCACGCTCATGGCGATTGGCTCGTTCCTGGCGTTCGTCCCCGGTTTTGCAGTTGCAGCTTTTGCCGTAGCGGGCTTCGCCCTCGGACCGGTTTTTCCCACTGCTCTGGCCTGGGCTAACCGGCTTTTCGGTGGACGTTCCTGGGTGAGCGGGTCGCTGATCGCCGTCTCCATGGTCGGAGGTATCGTATTTCCGCCGGTGCTGGGCGCCACAATCACCGATGGTGCTGAGGGGCCCATGTTCCCGTTGGCGCTTGCCGGCCTCTCACTGCTCTGTGTCCTGGCCTGCTTAACACTACGAATCGGCCGGTTACGTGAGGGAGTTTCGAAGAACTCGGCTGAACCTCTGCCCGCTGAATCCAAGCAACGATAGAAACCGCTGCACCGTAACCATCCACACGTTCGCCCATGCGGATCGGCGCCGTCGGATGCGCCACAGCATTTGGTGAGTCGCAGCGGTAAACGGCACGGTTCGCAGCGCTTTGTGTCCTAGTGCCAAGTCCCGCAACGCGATCCTTCACAGGAAAACAGCTGGCCCACATAGGCCGGAGGGCTACATCAGCGGATGAAGTAGGGACTGCCACGGCTCTTGCTGAACGTATCGGACTAGGTGTGAACTTCCCACGTCTGCCATTTTGGCAGAGTCATCACACGCCGAGGGAATGTCATAATCCCCATTCAGGTCTATGCCTTCGCTGCCCCCCATGGTAAGTGCGAGACTGCCGTCGTAGGAGATGTCCGCAAAGGTGAGGGTTCCGTCTTCCCACTTGGGTCCCTCTTCCCCACGGAAGACAGGAATCCAACGTTCAGAGGGATTGGAAGAGAGAATATAGAGGCACCCGTCCTCCTCCGATAGAGTCCCCGTCAGAGCTGCCGCGTCCCCACCCGGGACCGAGTCAGAATAAACGGCAATCGGCGAGTCACTTGCGGTCGGCGGGGAAACCGTGCTCGAACAAGCGGCGAGGGTCAGGATTGCTCCGATACCAATGATTCCCAAGACTGCATAGTTTGACATTCTCAATGTTGGACAGCCTCCACGCCCATTGTGTTGAGATACCAGAATATGGATTGCGGCGTTATCGTTCAACCATGAGTGCGTCGTCCCGGTCCGGCGAATCCCTTGACCCATCACCTGAAGTGGTCGTGCGGTTGATGGAGCGGATCGTGGGCGAGCAATGGCCCTCAGGATCAGAGAGTTTCAGTAGTTATTTCGCACGTCTTGGCTGTGTTCTGGGCTCGACGGATCCCGACGATGAGACCTCCCCAGGCGTGACTCAGGGGCGGTTTGTCGTGCCGGGTTGTGAAGTGAAGAACGCATCTTGGCACGCTTTGAAGGGTGAAATCTTCGCCTTAAACCTTTTCATTTATGAGAGTTCGGAGAATTTTTCCTCGACGGACGTCGATGCCGGCTATGACGCGGTCCGGGACGGCATCTCTGCTGTGTTCGGCCTTTCGCCGGACGAAAGTACTGATCAACGCGGCAACCGGTCTGCTGTCTGATGGGTTCAAGGGACTGTCATCGAGTTGTATGCGCACGTATGCATCGCTCCCGTGGTGCAGGTCGGCGCGGCTCACAGGGGACGTACTGCCGCCTACCATCACCTCATCGCGCAAGTACCGAAACGCCCGAGCCACTAAAACAAGCACGTCCCGCGAAACAACCGGGGCCCGGATGAAGCGTCCACCGAAGGATCTCTCAGCGTGACTCTTTCATCCAAGCTCGTGCCTTTTCCAGGAGCGCTTCGACAACAGGTTGCTTCTGCGCCACGTAATCATCACGGCGATCATGAAAACGGGCAACGAGCTCCTGCTTGGCTTGCTCGTACTCGATCACGGCTGCAGGAGTCGCGCGCAGATAGTCGCGGAACAGCAGGCGTCCCTGCAACGCATCCGAGCCCAACCGCATCACGTGGACATGATCGGTGCGCTGCTCCTGGATGATCCGATGCAGGAACGAGTGGTCCGCGTCGGCCGCAAACGAAGAAGGTATGTATTCGAACCCTAGGGCAGAGAGTTTAGACAAGGTTCGGGGATTGAGCGTTCGGACGACGTCGGGCACGCCCACCACGACGTCTACGGTGTCCTTCGATGACAGTCCGGGCACACTCGTCGATCCAATGTGCTCGATCAGGTCAGTTGAGAACGCCGCCCGCAGCTCTTTCTTCGTGCTCTCGAAACGACGTGGCCAGCGCTCGTCATAGGGAACTAGTGCGACTTCCGAGTATGCCCGATTCATATCACCAAATTATCGCCTGGGTGGAGTGAATGAAGCATGAGCCGATCCCTCAACGTGCTCGTCAGGACCTTTGCTGCGAAGGGCTACTGATGTGGCTGGTCGCGCTGCTTTTTTCGCTTTCCCAGCCACTCTTCTCGATAGGCGTCTGTCTCTCGGGCCTTCTTGTTTCCCCACTGGACGCCCAAAAATGCGCCCAACCCGCAGCCAACTGCGATCAGCACTGCTCCGCCGTCCCATCCCCAGATGAACCCTCCAACAAGGAGTGCGGCTACAGCGGCGCATAATCCGGCTAGCTGGGCATTGTTCACATCTCCTGAGTCGTCACGATTTGTTTACCGCATGGCTGCGATCCCATAAGCAGGATCGACAGTGCTTCGATGAGGTCACTATCGATAACGGGTTTAGCGACGAGGCCGGGAACGGCCGTCGATCCGATGTGGTGGATCTGTATCACCTGATCGGGGATCGTCTGACGAATCAGGCCCTCCAACATGGTGAACTGCGCCGCCCACAAACTCCGGTGGCCTTCCAGAGGGCCGGGTTGGGTCTGGCGGTGGGAAATGCGGCCATCTGCACAGTTCTGCAGGGACGCTGATCTTCTCGAGTGTCAAACATTTAGGAGTCAGTTCTCATTCGCAAGTTTCGTCCAGCGAGCTGAAAGGACATGTACGGATGCCAATGGCCTTGACCCCGGATGGTGGACACCTCACAAGAGAGAATGTTCACTATGACAAGAGCACGTCGGGAGTTCACTCCTGAATACAAGGACGAG